>NZ_JAUBQR010000063.1:0-30429 GCF_036701385.1 Microcoleus sp. Pol12B4
ATTACTGGATTGGTGTGATCGAGTTTTGCAAACAAAGTTGCTTTAGAACCGTTCCAGCGCCAGAGGTACAATTTGCGATCGGCATTGGCGGCGGCAATTATCTTTCCGTCTGGACTAAAACTCACGCTTCTGACAATGCCACTGTGGCTGAGAGTATCTAACAGTTTGCCGTTTAAACTCCAGACTTTCACTGTTTTGTCATCGCTCGCCGATGCAACAGTTTTATCATCAGGTGAAATGCTCACCCAGGTAACAGAATCCTTGTGACCTTCTAAAATTTTGAATAAACTGCCGTCAGCCCTCCAAAGTCTCACTGTTTTGTCACCACTAGCAGAAGCAATTGTTTTGCCGTCAGCACTAAAACTGACTTTGTAAACCCAGTCTCCGTGTCCCGATAAAATCTTATTCAGCGGAGTGCTATCCGGTTGCCAAATTTTCACTATTTTGTCCTTACTTGCGGAAGCAATAGTGCCGTCGCCGCTGAAACTCACTGCCCTCACGTCGTCTTGATGTCCTCGAAAAGTGTTGAGCAAAGTGCCGCTGCGACTCCAAACTTTCACTGTATCGTCTGCACTGCCAGTGACAATTTTTTTGCCGTCGCGACTGAAACTCGCGCTGACAACTTCATCGTTATGTCCTTTGAGAGTTCGGATTTCCTCACCGTTTCGGTTCCAAATTTTAGCTGTGGTATCCGCACTGGCTGAGACGAGTTCTCGGCCGTTTGGACTGAACTTAATGCTGTACACAATGTCAGAATGTTTGGTTAATGTTTTGGGATTAATTGTAAATTTCTGGGTTTTACTTTCTCGGTTCCAAAGTTTGACAGTTTTGTCTACACTTGCTGAGGCAATTGTTTGACCGTCGGGGCTGAAACTGACGCCCAGCACCCAGTCTTTGTGTCCGGTTAAGGTTTGCAGCAATTTTTTATTCGCAAGGTTCCAGATTTTGACGGTGTTGTCGTGACTGGCAGAAGCTAGGGTTTTGCCGTCGGGACTGAAACTGACGCTGGTGACGATATCGCGGTGGCCGGATAAAATGCCGTGAAGCGGAGCTATCCCGTAGGGAATCGCACTTTTGTCGTTATCTACTTGCCAAATTCTAATTGTGCGATCGGCACAACCAGTAGCGATCGTTTTCCCATCGGGACTAAAACTAACACTCGTCACGCTATCTGGGTGATTGAAAGTTTTTAATAACTTACCTTCTTTGCTCCACAATTTCACAGTTTTGTCAGCACTTGCCGAAGCAACTGAATTGCCGTCGGGGCTGACACTCACATCCAAAACAAACTTGCTGTGCTGCTGGAAACGGTTGCGTTCTTGCACCCCGGAAACTGCTTGTCTGAGTCTTTCAGCAATTTTATTTTTAGTCTCCACAGGTAGGGCTGTACTTTTCTGAGAATCACGAGCAATTTTGATACTATTTTCCAACACTCCTAATTGATTTTTTTCATTAGAAAGCACCAAAGCTTCCGACGCCGAATTTAGGGCATCAGTCCGACTTTTTTCTGCTTCCTGCCGTGCGCTTTCTGCTAATTTTGCTTGCTCGAATGCCATCCCCGAAACACCTCCTAGTACAAGCACTCCTAGAACCGCCGCCCGCAAT
The DNA here is from genome assembly GCF_036701385.1 of Microcoleus sp. Pol12B4. NCBI lineage: Bacteria > Bacillati > Cyanobacteriota > Cyanophyceae > Oscillatoriales > Microcoleaceae > Microcoleus > Microcoleus sp. Pol12B4. The sequence continues at coordinate 1,606 of NZ_JAUBQR010000063.1, forward strand.
TGCCATCTCCGAGTTTGGTAAAGTTGAGCTTCCGCTTGGTACTGTTTGTCTCTAGCTTCCGACAGCAAAGCATCTTGCTCTCTGTCCTTGCGAATTTGTTCAATTTCATCTCGATTAATTTGGTTTTGCTTTCGCAGTTCCTCAAATTCTGCCTTTTGATCTAATTCTTGCTGCTGGCGAATGAAGCTAACTAAATAATCGTGAACGAGCTGATAAAGCTCTGCCGGTAGTTCCGTCCATCGAAAAACTAAACCAGAGTTTACTAACAGTTCTAAGACTAAATCTAATTTGTCAGCTTCAGCAAATGTCGCTAAATTTGAGGCTAATTCTGCGCGGGTTTTTAGGGGACGTATCTCCTCTTCATCTGTGAGCAAATACAATACTCGGCGCGCCGCTACTTCATTCTCTGGGCCGCAATCTTTGATGACTTCTTCGAGAAACCTTTCGACTAATTTTTGTTGCGGATTGTTGCCGAGCTCCTGATATTGACTTAAAGTTCTAATGTTCTCTTGTTGCAGTTGAGCGCCGACAAGTTGTAGTTCGATCGGGCGGACTTCTCCCAATTCTCCAGCTAAATTTTTGACTAATTCTTCGATCAGCTCTGGTTCTAAGTAAAACTGCGCTCGTTCAGTTAAAGTGCGAATTACCGATCGCGCATCTACCAGCGAAAAATTTCCCAAATAAAACAGAATGTTTTTGCTGAGAATGTCCTCCAAAATATCATTGTTAACCAATCCTGTCTGGTTTTTGGGTCGGGAAAATTCCAGCAAATAGTGTAGGTAATCTTCCCGCAAACACAGGACAACTTTTAAGTATTTGATTTTCAAGCATTCCCGCAAAAAATCAAAAAATATTTGTCTTTCCGCTGGCTCTTTCCACACGAAAAAAAATTCTTCAAATTGGTCAAATATCAGAACAGTGACTAAATGTTCGGAATTTCTTTGCAGCTCTTTGATAATGTTTTCGTATTCGAGCGCCTGTTGTTGTATGATTAATTCTACTGGCTGTGATTGCTCCCTTTCATCCTCATTACTCCCAGTCGAGCCACCCTGAAACCCCGAAATAAGATTTCCCTTGACTGAGCTTGGTTCTACTAGAAAATCTACCGGAGAAATTTCTGGTACTGCTTCGGCAATTTCCGGATCGAATATTTCCGCCTTCCCCGCAGATAACTGTCTGGTCAATTCCCGCGGCCAGTTGTTATAAACTTGCAGCACTACGGGCAAAACAGTCCGCATTTCTATTTTTTTTTGTTTGAGAGCTGGTACTAATCCTCCCGTGACTATTGAACTTTTGCCAACTCCAGACTGACCGTAAATTACTGTCAGTTTGTCGGGGGTATTGTTCATCCTATATATCAAGCGGTTGAGGTCTTGTTCTCTGCCGGAAGCTGTAATTTCGTCAGCAATAGTAGCCGCGTTTGCAACAGTTTCGGCGACGGAATTAACCGCTTCTCTGTGCGGCTGCAACTTTCCGGCTCCAATAAAAGCTCGGAACCGATACGTGTGTTCCACCGCTCGGTAATCTTGCTTAATTTGAAATGCTTCGAGATATTCTCCCTGCTGAAAATATAGCGATCGCAGCATTTCTAAAACCCGCAAATACAGTTGCGGGTTGTAGCACGCTTCGGTTTCCGAGCGAGCAAGCTCTAAATGGGCGATCGCCTCCTGCACCTCACCCAACTGACTCTGGGCCTCTGCTAAAATTAACAGATACAAGCCTAGATGCTGCGACTTTACAGGGGTTCCCTGTCCTGTCGCTTCTAAATTTGAGTTGAGAACGTCTAGAGCGATTAAAGCCCATTCTTTCGCCCCTTGCCAGTTCTTTTGCTCTAAGGCTACTCTAGCCAAAAAGCCGTAATCTTGAGCCAAATTAACTGCTGAATTTTCCATATTTTTATGTAACCTCCGAGCTTTGATAGCTAAATTCCAGAGTGCATCCCAATCTTCTAACTGCTGCAATACTTCGCCAAGTTGATTGATGAATATACCAACGGCATCCGGCCGTCCCGCCCGTTCTAAAACATCAATACATTCCTGAAAATAATTCTTAGCTTCCGTCCAGTAAGGGCGGTTGCTGCTGCGGTGTTGTTCTGCTTGGAAGCGGTAGCAAAGACCGATGTGGAACAGCAGAATTCCCTCTAGCACCGGGGCTGGGTGAACGGTAAATAACAAAGCGCTAAATTCTGTCTTTTGTCCAATAAATGCTACTTGATGCTTCCAAAAACTGAGACTTTTTTGATACAATTCAATAGCCGCAGGGATGCGGTGACAAGCATATTCGTGCCTACCGCGAATAAATTGCAAACTCGCTTCTATAGCTGGTTCTAACCTGATGTTGCAAGTTTGCAAGTCTTGGCTAGCTGACTCTAGTTCACTCAAAGAATTGGCTCCGAGAATGGCAGAATTAGTTAAACGCCAATTGCCACTTTCTAAAATGTTGGAAAAAATGCGATCGGCACTTTTGCCCAGGAAATCCACCAAGTCATCTGGGCCGAGGACAAATTCAACAGTGGTCGTCCAAGTCTCGATATCTGTTACTAACCGAATCAGTTTTTTTAATATTTTGTCTGTCACCCACAGCACCACCGGAAAGGGAAAATTATTCCGAAATTCTTCCCTCACGTAGTTGGTAGAAGTCAGCAGTCGATCGATCGCGCTTACCGATTCCAATCCAAACACCATTAAAGCTGACGGGTGGCTGCAGGAAACTTTGGTTTCTATCGTCGTGTAAAGAGTTTTAACCGATGGCGGGAGGACAATTTCTCGAATCTCGATCCCAGACTCTTCCCGCAAATGCCGTGCCGTTTGCTCTCTCATCGCACTGTAATTGCACCGTACCAAAATCAACGAAAATTGCCCCTGAGACATTCTCAGAGTCCGGATGAGAGTTTGCAGCGAACTTGTGTTTTGCTGTGCTGCGGTTTCTTCCTGGCAGTGCGAATTAATCATAATTAATTTTTGAAAAAGTTTCTCAGGATAGGTGTTGTCAACTGCCGAAAAAAGGAAGTTCGGCAACGGATTTTGTAACGGATGTAACGGATATAACTGATGTAACGGGTGTAACGGATGGACGCCAGGGGGAAAGTCCAATTAAGAACGTCCTAACCGTGTTGGGGGTTGCTATAAGTTGACTTTTACCCGTTTTTACGTTTGCCAATCACAGCGAAGAATCACATGATTAATTTTATTTCTGCCATTTGGGGCGATTTCCCATCAGTGGGAACTATCAATTAGTTAAGTTTATTTCAGCCTGCATACTTATTGTTTTAGCCGATCGCATTAAAGCATACCCAAAAAAATACATACTCTGTTATTCGCATATTCCCAGCAAAATCAACCGGATTTTACTGAAATCTTGATAATTGCTCCAATTCTAGCCCGCAAAAGAGTCTTTGTTTCCAGGGTTCCCAGCCATCGCCCAAATCGCCCAAATCCGATTCAGTTATTCGCATATCCCGGAAATCCGGCATTCCCGGGTTGACTGACCCCTGGCCGCACTGAGATAAACTACCGGGGGCGGCTCATCAATTACAGCTTGAAGATTTTTTGTCATAAATTTACTAATCTCCATATCTAAAGTAGCTGCAAAATCAGGTTCATCCCAATCCTCGCTTTCTTCAATGCTGATTGTTGTTGGTGCGGGCATATCAAAATCAAGCTCATCGCCAAAATCCGAAACTTTCTTAATTGGATCTATTGTCTGATCGTTATCAGCGGCCAAAGCTTGAGTTGTATTAGTCATTAGTACGATCGGCAGTGCTACTATGGCACTTATTGTTTGTAGCGCCGTGATTTTCCTCATGGTATCCTCCTGGTATAAACTAAACTTTGATGCTGCTATACATTCAACATCTGCAGCTACTTTAGATCGCTCTCAGTCGATTTTAGATTTTAGATTTTAGATTTACTCCACATATAAATTTGAGAGCTTTAACTATGGTCTAAAATTGTGGGTTAGTTACCACTCCTGTAGTTCGCAAGTATCCGTTTTTGAGCAGATTCATTAATTAATAGTGGCTTGTTTTTCCGCAGGATATAACCTTATCTGTGACTGTTTATGGCAAGTTTGCTTAACGAAGCATATCCGGTCAACTGTTTGCCTTTCTATTTACTACGTGAAAACTCTTAAACAGTCAGGTTTTCCCGTTAAGTAATTCCCCAGCCTTTGTGAGTGTTCATCTCAGACTCAAAGCAAAGTGGGTGAGAAGTACGCGCGAGCGTAGCTATCTCGTAGGGAATCGCACACCAGTTTTGGCACACCTGTTTTCGCACTCCCGCGCTGCCACCAGCAAGCTGATGTGACATACCACAGCCACCGGATATCTGTCAATACTTATATCTTAACATTTCTAATTTTTTGCATAATTATCGTTACCAGGAAAAGCCTGGTAACGCAGCTCGGCGAGGCAGAGCCTCCAGCCAAGTCGAGAGGACTCCTATTTCGTCAAGCCGTGTTCGAGAGCGAAGCGAACCAACTCAGTACGGCTGTTAGTACCCGTCTTGCTAAACAAACGGCTGACGTACTTTTCCACATTACGCACGCTAGTTTCCAAGCGGCGGGCAATTTCCTTATTCATCAAACCTTGAGCAACCAAATCCAAAACACTTTGTTCTCGCGGAGTCAAATCAATTTTAATCGGGGAAGGACTTTGGGCGATCGAACTCCGCCCACTCAGCAAAGACTCAATTCTCGCCATTTGGCTTGTCAAAGCAGCAATATCTGGACTTTCAGCATTTTCGCTCGTCTCCTTAGCAGCCGCGCGGCGGGCCAGCAAATTGGTTACTATTGCTACTAATTCGTCAGGATCGAAGGGCTTAGAAAGATAAGCATCGCAGCCTGCTTGATAGCCTTGAATACGATCGCTCGTCATCCCCTTAGCCGTCAAAAACACCACCGGCAAAGACTTATAGCGAGGATCTTCCCGCACTTGCTTGAGAAATTGATAACCGTCCACCTGGGGCATCATAATGTCTGAAATGACCAAATCGGGATTGTACTGCTGCAAAAGTTCCCAGCCGTCGCGAGCATTACTGGCAACCTCAACCGCAAAATCGCTATCTTCCAAATAAGCTTGTACTGCTTCCCGCAAGCCCGGTTCATCATCTACCAATAATAATCGTGCTGACATAGTTTTTACCCTTACGCTTTACCACTATTTTTTAATTTAGCCGAATTTAACTCTTCTTGTCACTCCATCCATCCAAGGAACTAAAAAAATTGTTGTTTAACTCAAGAGTTTTGAGTTAGGTTTTGATCTAACGATTAAAAAGTTCTTAAATCTTTAATTCAAAACTCGAAACTCAAAACTCAAAATTATTGTTGAACCCTTCAACTTAAACTTTTGAACGATCGGTCAAAATTTCATAACCAGTTTCCGTCACCAACACAGTATGCTCAAACTGAGCAGACATAGCATTGTCAACCGTCACAGCAGTCCACTTGTCAGAAAGCGTCCGAGTGTACTTAGAACCGGCATTCAGAATTGGTTCGATCGCCAATGTCATGCCTGCTCGCAATTTCACGTTCGGCATTTCCCGCGTGCGGAAATTGAAAACCGACGGTTCCTCGTGCAAATTTCGCCCGACACCGTGGCCGGTAAACTCCTCAACGACGCTAAAACCGTTGCTTTTGACATGATCTTCGATCGCACCAGCCAGATCGAGCAAATAAGCTCCAGCCTTCACTTGTTCGATGCCTTTGTAGAGAGCTTCTTCTGCGACTCGGATTAATTTTGCCGATTCGGGAGTCACTTCCACAACTGCGATCGTAATGCAAGAATCGCCGTGAAAACCTTGATAATATGCCCCAGTATCTACCTTGAGAACATCTCCTGCCCGAATTACTTTTTTGGGACTGGGTATGCCGTGAACAACTTCGTTATTAATGCTAGAGCAAATCGATCCTGTGAAACCGTGATAGCCTTTAAAGCTGGGAGTTGCACCCATTTCGCGGATGCGTCTTTCGGCATAAGCATCCAAATCAGCAGTAGTCATTCCCGGTTTTACCATTAAGGAAATTTCTTTGAGTACCGTTGCAACGATTTTCCCTGCCTGTCGCATAATTTCGATTTCGCGTTCCGACTTAATTTCAATGCCTCGACGCTGTTTTTTGACTTGTGGTGCTTGAGTAGGACCAGAAAGCAGACTGCTAAAAATATTCATGTATTGATTGGCGGGTAATTTTGTACTTTGACGGCAGGTTGAAGCAAAAAACGGCAAATATCCAGTTTTTTGTGGAAAAACGAGTGTCTTGTTCCGAACTGTCGATCGCTTGTCCTTTAAGCTAGCTTAATATTTTTCTCACTAATCGGCACGGGATTGGGGGGTCAACAAAGCGGTTTTAACCGCCGAGTCTGTCGGTTCAGGATTCCCGAGCATTCCTGTGAGGTTAGCAATTGCGGCAATTAACTTAGTTATGTCAACTGGTTTAGATAAGTGCATCTGGAAACCAGCTTCCAGCGCTTGCTTGCGCTCTTCCTCTCTGGCGTAGGCCGTCAGAGCGATCGCAGGCATCTTTCCACCCCTGAGCACTTCCATTTCTCTCACGCGCGCGATCAACTCATAGCCGTCTGCTTGCGGCATTCCAATGTCGCTCAGCAGCAGATCCGGCCAATAACTCTCCAGTGCAGCTACAGCCCCGGCCACCGATGCCGCCGATCGCACGATAGCTCCTTCGTCCTCGAGTAAAGCAATCAAAAACTCCCGCGTGTCATCGTCATCATCCACCACCAGCAATTGCAAATTAGTCAGAGTGGGGAGAATCTCTGTCGCGTCATTGAGCGGCGACCAAGCATCCCCTGCACCTTGGGTCTTCCTTTGTGCCACAGGTAAAGCCACCGTAAATTTCGCACCCGCGCCCGGATTATTCTCTGCATACACCTTACCGCCGTGCAGTTCCACCAAGTGACGGACGATCGCCAATCCCAGGCCCAAACCTCCGTAAGACCTAGTTGTGCTGCTATCAGCTTGGCGGAAGCGATCGAAAACATAAGGCAAAAAATCAGGAGCGATACCAATGCCGCTATCAATTATCTCAATTTGAGCCTCATCGCCAACTGACTCTAACCGCACCTCTACTTTACCCTGTTGGGGACTAAACTTAATCGCATTTGAAAGCAAATTCCACACAATTTGCTGCAAGCGATCGAAATCGCCGATAACTTCACCTACATTTGGACTGCACGTTAATTCTAGGACTATTGATTTTTCCTCAGCTAGGGGCTGCAAGGAATCTATTGCCAAGTTGATCGCAGATTCTAACCGAATCGGATGCTTATTTAAATTTAGTTTCCCGCGCAGAATCCGCGAAACATCTAAAATATCTTCAATGAGTTGAGATTGAGATTTAGCATTACGCTCAATTGTTTCTAGGGCTTTCTCTATAGTATCTTGGTCAAATGTTTTGGTACGAAGCAGCCTAGACCAGCCGAGAATTGCATTTAAAGGAGTACGGAGCTCGTGAGAGAGAATAGCTAGAAATTCATCCTTCATCTGATTAGCTCTCTCAGCTTCTTGTCGCGCCACTTGTTCGCGGATTAGTCTGCCGCGTTCTTCCTCTGCTTGCTTGCGGTCTGTGACATCTCTAACCGTACCCACGTGACCGATCAATTTTCCCAAATCCGAAAACATTGGCGACGACTGCACGTGAATCCAACGCACAGTTTCGCTACCAGCTAATCGAAACTCGTTAGAATATTCCTGGCTTTGTTTAATCCAAGCTAACCAATCTGCTACTACGCGATCGCGATCTTCTGGATGAACTTCCCGCTGCCAAACCTCTGCCAAACTTTCCTCCAATGTTAACCCGCAAATCGCTTGACAACGCGGGTTGATGTAAGTACACCGGCCTTCAACGTCAGCTAAGTAAATTCCCAGGGGTGAACAAGCACACAAAGTGCGAAACCGCTCTTCACTTTTACTTAGTTCACTATTAACAGCAGCTAACTGTGTTGCTTGCTGTCTCACCTCGACTGTTTTTTGGAACAATTCCACAAATACCTGCACCTTCGAGGTCAATATTTCCGGTTCTAAGGGTTTGAACAGGTAATCCACCGCACCCAGAGAATAACCTTTAAACACGTGGGTGTCATTACTGCTGAATGCTGTGATAAAAATAATCGGAGTCGCTCGCGATCGATCTCTAGAGCGAATCAAGGTTGCTGTCTCAAATCCATCCATTCCCGGCATCTGCACATCAAGCAAAATTACTGCAAAATCTTCATTAAGCAGACATCTCAGAGCCTCCGCGCCCGAACTAGCTTGTACTAGATGATAAGAGGGACTGTTGAGGATAGCTTCTAGAGCTACCAAATTTTCTGGGCGATCGTCAACTAAAAGGACATTTACTCGATGGGGGGACTGCAGATTCATAATTTTTTTAATCTTTCATTCTTAGCAAATTGACTAAACAGGGAGCGATTTTAGAGAGGGGTAAAATCCAGTCTACTTTAACATTTGCGATCGCCGACGCTGGCATGGTCGGGCATAGAGCTGAAGCCGGTTCCTCCACGAATGTCAATCCTCCCTCAGCTTTAATTTTTGCCAGCCCTTTACTGCCATCCGAATTAGCTCCCGTTAAAATTATGCCGATAACTTTCTCCCCAAAGGCATCCGCAGCCGACTCAAACAGCACATCGATTGAGGGCCGCGCGTAGCAGACAGGAGCCTCAGTTGATAGTGCAAATTTAGGAGTTCCGCGATTGCGGATTGGGGAGTTTGAATTATGGATTGACTCCACTGCCACGCTCCCCCATTCTGTAAATTCGTTTTCATACAGGATAAACTCCTCGTCAGAGGGCGATTCTATTAGCAAGTGATAGTCAGCAGGAGCCAAGTAAACCCGTCCAGGTACGATCTCCTCTTTGTCTTGGGCCTCTGTGACTTGGAGAGAGCTTTGCTTTTGTAAAAAATAAGTAAGCCTATTCTGAGAACTCTTATGGCGGTGTTGGACAATAACTACAGGCAAAGGAAAGCTTTGTGGCAAATCTGCCAGCAGAAGAGTCAGAGCCTCTAGCCCTCCCAAAGACGTGCCCACAACCACTATTTCAAAATTTTTTTTATTTAATCCTCCGGTAGAGTTTATCACTACTTTCAATGGGTTCATAGTATTTTTCATAAGGTGTAAAAGTCAGAGACTCCTGATGTCCTAGTCCTAAAACTCCAAACATTCCCAGGCTCTCATAAAAAAGCTTGTGTACCCGCTCTTGGAGGTGTGAATTGAAATAAATCATCACATTACGGCATAAAATAACATTAAATTCATTAAAAGAATTATCCGTTGCTAGGTTGTGGTGAGCAAAGACAATATTATCTTTAAGTGAAGAGCGAAAAATCGCATTTTCATAGGCAGCAGTGTAATACTCAGAAAACGCTTTCTTGCCCCCCGCTTGGTGGTATAGTTGCGTATATTCTTGCATTTGTTTCAGCGGGAATATCCCTGTTTTGGCTGTTTTCAAAACTAATTCATTCATGTCCGTAGCGTAAATACGACAACGGTCATACAGTCCTTCTTCTTGCAGCAAGATTGCCATAGAATAGACTTCTTCTCCCGTTGAGCATCCAGCGTGCCAAATCCGAATAAAAGGATAAGTACGCAACAGCGGCACCACTTTATTTCTGAAACTAATGTAAAAACTGGGATCGCGAAACATCGCCGTTACATTGACAGAAATGTCTAGGAGTAAACGATCTAAGTAAGCAGGATTGTGAAGTACCTTTTCCTGAAGTGCAGAGACAGTGGTGAGCCGTTCCGAGCGAATAGTGTTCCAAATACGGCGCTTGAGAGAGGCAAAAGCATAATTGCGAAAATCAAATCCGTAATAGCGAAACATTCCCTCTAGTAGGAGTTGAATTTCGATTGTTTCAAGTTCATGGCTTTCGGGCATTTTTAATGACTAATTGGTTATTGGGCATTTTTGACTGTTAACTGCTGACTGTTGACTGCTGACTAATGACAACTAACAACTGCCAACAGTCAACTTCCAAGTGAACAACTGACTTCATTATCGATAAAGCCAGACACGCAGCAGCGAGAGCAACTGTTCCGTATCAACAGGTTTGGTAATGTAGTCAGACGCACCAGCTTCGATACATTTTTCCCGATCGCCCTTCATCGCTTTCGCAGTCAGAGCAATCATTGGCAACGAAGCAAATTGAGGCATATTACGAATTGCTTGCATGGTTTCGTAACCGTCCATCTCTGGCATCATCACGTCCATCAACACAATATTTATCTCAGGCGTATTTTGCAATTTAGCAATGCCCTCTCTGCCATTCTCAGCATACACAACTTCCATTTTATGGCGCTCCAGCATACTTGTGAGGGCGAAAATATTCCGCATATCGTCGTCAACAATCAAGACTGTTTTGCCCGCCAGCGTCGAATCTGTTTGATACAATTGCTCTAGCATTTGGCGCTTTGGTTCGGGCAAATTTGCTTGCACTCGGTGCAAAAACAAAGCTGTTTCATCTAACAGGCGCTCAGGCGACCGCACATCTTTAACAATGATTGTTTCCGCCATGCGCTTGAGTTGAGTTTCTTCGGATCTTGTCAACTCTTTGCCCGTATAAATAATAAGTGGCAGACTTTTCAAAGTAGCCTCTTGCTTGATCTGCTCTATCAGTTCAAAACCAGTCATATCTGGTAGTCCCAAATCGAGTACAACGCAGTCAAAATGCCCCGATTTCAAAATTTCTAGCGCCTCTGCACCACTCCCCACAGCCGTGGTAGAAACATCGTGATTACCGATTAAATCCACAATACCTAGACGCTGTGTTTCGTCGTCTTCCACGACTAGCAAATTCTTCACTGGTCGCTCCACAAACCCCTTAATATCAGTCAAAGCTTTGCTCAATGCTTCGCGACTGACAGGCTTTTGTAAGTAAGCGATCGCCCCTAACTGCAAACTGCGCTGCCGCCCTTCTTCAACTGATACAATGTGAACCGGAATGTGGCGCGTACTTGGGTCGTGCTTCAAGCGATCGAGCACTGTCCAGCCATCCATCACAGGCAAATTTAGATCCAGCATAATCGCAGTTGGCTTGAACTCTCGAGCCATCGCCAAACCGATATCGCTCCGCAAAGCCACCAAACCTTTAAAACCCTGTTCCTGCGCCATATCCAGCAGAATCCGAGCAAAGTTTACATCATCTTCAATAATCAACAGCACGCGATCGTCACTCTCAATATTTTCTCGATCATCAAAGATTAAAGGTGAGGGGTAAGGTGCGATCGGCAAGTGGAAATTCGGCAAAGGAAGTGCGGGAGAATTAGCAGGGGGTAATTGAGGCGTTTGCTTGCCCGTTCCCGAACCCGTATCATTCATTATGCGCGATTCTTGGTAAGTTTGTGGCAGATAAAGCGTGAACTTACTACCCTCACCAGGATGACTTGTCAATTTAATTTCTCCACCTAACAAATTAGCGATTTCTCTACTAATTGACAAACCCAAACCCGTGCCCCCGTATTTGCGGCTAGTGCTACCATCTGCTTGTTGAAAAGCCTCAAAAATAACCCTGTGTTTTTCAGCAGAAATCCCTATCCCGGTATCGCTAACTGAGAAAGCCAAAACAGTAGGGGAACTCCTTAAACTTTCTATCTCTAAACTCCACCCTTCCCGCACTACTTCGGCACGCAATTTCACCTCCCCTCGCTCTGTAAACTTAAACGCATTAGAGAGGAGATTCTTCAAAACTTGTTGCAGCCGTTTAGCATCAGTATAGAGACCTTTTGGCAACCCAGCCTCAAGCTCTATTTTAAAACTCAACTTCTTATCCTGGGCGATTTGGCGGAAAGTCCGATCCAAATGATCTCGCAAGTCCGTAAACAACACTTGCTCAATTTCCACCGACATCGTGCCCGATTCAATCTTAGCGAGATCCAAGATGTCATTAATCAGCCCCAGCAAATCATTTCCCGCGGAGTAAATTGTGCGCGTGTATTCAACTTGCTTCAGAGTCAAATTGCCTTCAGTATTGTCAGAAAGCAATCGAGCCAGAATCAACAGCGAATTTAGCGGAGTTCGCAACTCGTGAGACATATTTGCCAGAAACTCCGACTTATACTTAGAAGTTAGAGCCAACTGTTCTGCTCTTTCTTCCAACAACCCCCTCGCCTGTTCGATATCTCGGTTTTTCCGCTCCACTTCCTTATTTTGCAGCGCTAGCAATTCAGCTTGTTCTTCTAGTTCTTCATTCGTTTGTTGCAACTCTTCCTGCTGACTCTTTAACAGTTCCTCAGATGCGCGGAGTGACTGCGCTTGTTGTTCAAGACGCTTGTTAGTTTCCGTTAGTTCTTTTTGCTGAGTTTGTAACTCTTCGGCCAAAGACTGTGACTGTTTCAGCAACTCTTCAGTCCGCATACTCGCCGCAATTGTATTTAAGACAATGGCGATACTTTCTGTAAGTTGGTCGAGGAATGTCAAGTGTATTTCGCTGAATCGGCGGAACGAAGCTAACTCGATTACTGCCGTCACTTGTCCCTCAAATAATACGGGTAAAACCACCACATTCAGCGGCGTAGATTCTCCCAGTCCCGATCCAATTTTAACGTAGTTTTCCGGCACTTCGGTCAACAGTATCCGTTCTTTTTCCAGGGCGCACTGTCCTACCAAACCTTCGCCTAAATGGAATCTATTTCCTAACTGTTTGCGTTCGCGGTATGCGTAGGTACTTAACAGTTTGAGAAACGGATCGTGTTCGACAGATTCCATCATAAAGAAGACGCCATGCTGAGCAGAAACCAGCGGCGTCAATTCTGAGAGAATTAGTTTAGAAACAGTTTCTAAATCCCGCTGACCTTGTAGCATTCGAGTAAACTTAGCAAGGTTTGTTTTCAGCCAATCTTGCTCAGTATTTTTCTGCGTAGTCTCCCGGAGATTGGCGATCATCTGGTTAATGTTGTCCTTAACAATGGCAACTTCTCCTTCCGTGGCCACGGAAATTGACCTCGTTAAATCGCCTCTGGTAACAGCAATTGCTACTTCTGCGATCGCCCGCAGTTGAGTAGTCAAATTCGCCGCCAATTCATTCACGTTATCCGTCAAATCTCGCCACGTCCCCGCCGCACCCGGAACCTTGGCCTGGCCGCCCAATTTCCCTTCAATTCCCACTTCCCGCGCCACTGTAGTAACTTGATCGGCAAACGTCGCGAGCGTATCAATCATCTCATTAATCGTATCTGCCAGAGTCGCAATTTCTCCCTTAGCTTCCAGCATTAATTTGCGCTTCAAATCGCCATTCGCCACCGCCGTCACAACCTTAGCAATACCCCGCACTTGCGCTGTCAAATTCCCCGCCATCGAGTTTACGTTGTCGGTTAAATCTTTCCAAGTTCCCGCAACTCCTTTCACCTCAGCTTGACCGCCCAATTTACCCTCAGTTCCCACCTCCCGCGCCACCCGCGTTACCTCAGAAGCAAAGGAATTAAGCTGATCCACCATCACGTTAATAGTGTCTTTCAACTCCAGAATTTCGCCTTTAACATCAACGGTGATTTTCTTAGACAAATCGCCATTTGCCACCGCTTTCGTCACTTCCGCAATATTCCGCACCTGCGCCGTCAAATTCCCCGCCATCAAGTTAACATTATCGGTTAAATCTTTCCAAGTTCCCCCTACACCACGCACGTAAGCTTGCACACCTAATTTACCTTCCGTTCCTACTTCCCTAGCAACTCTGGTTACTTCAGATGCGAAGGAACTCAACTGATCCACCATGATGTTAATCGTGTTTTTCAGTTCGAGAATTTCGCCTTTAACATCTACTGTAATTTTTTTGGATAAATCGCCATTTGCCACCGCCGTTGTCACTTCGGCAATGTTACGCACTTGTGCTGTTAAATTCCCCGCCATCGAGTTAACTGAATCCGTTAAATCTTTCCAAGTTCCAGCAACTCCTTTAACTTCAGCTTGCACCCCTAATTTCCCTTCGGTTCCTACTTCTCTCGCAACCCTAGTTACTTCCGACGCAAAGGAATTCAACTGATCCACCATCGTGTTGACGGTGTTTTTTAACTCCAGAATTTCACCCTTAACATCTACAGTAATTTTTTTGGATAAATCGCCATTTGCCACCGCAGTAGTAACAGCCGCAATATTCCGTACTTGCTCTGTCAAACTACCCGCCATAAAATTAACTGAATCCGTTAAATCCTTCCAAGTTCCTGCTACGCCTCGGACATCCGCTTGACCGCCTAGTTTACCTTCCGAACCCACTTCCCTAGCAACCCTCGTTACTTCAGATGCAAAGGAATTAAGCTGATCCACCATCACGTTAATGGTGTTTTTCAGTTCTAAAATTTCGCCTTTAACCTGTACCGTAATTTTTTTAGATAAGTCACCGTTAGCAACAGCAGTCGTCACCTCAGCAATGTTGCGGACTTGTGCTGTTAAATTTCCGGCCATTGAGTTAACTGAATCCGTTAAATCTTTCCAGGTTCCTGCTACTTCCTGCACTTCAGCTTGCACGCCTAACTTCCCTTCCGTTCCGACTTCCCTAGCAACCCTGGTTACTTCAGATGCGAAGGAATTTAACTGGTCAACCATCGTGTTGACGGTATTTTTGAGTTCGAGAATTTCCCCTTTAACATCTACTGTAATTTTCTTAGATAAATCGCCCTTTGCCACAGCGGTTGTCACTTCAGCGATGTTCCGCACTTGTGCTGTCAAACTGCCTGCCATGAAGTTAACACTATCCGTTAAATCCTTCCAAGTTCCGGCAACTCCTTTAACTTCTGCTTGACCGCCGAGTTTGCCTTCGGAACCCACTTCCCTAGCAACTCTGGTTACTTCAGATGCGAAGGAATTTAACTGATCCACCATGATGTTAATAGTGTTTTTTAACTCCAGAATTTCACCTTTAACATCTACTGTAATTTTTTTAGATAAGTCACCATTTGCCACAGCAGTCGTCACGTCGGCAATGTTCCGTACTTGTGCGGTAAGATTGCCAGCCATTGAATTAACTGAATCCGTTAAATCTTTCCAGGTTCCTGCAACTCCCCGCACTTCAGCTTGCACCCCTAATTTGCCTTCCGTTCCTACTTCCCTAGCAACTCTGGTTACTTCAGATGCGAAGGAACTCAACTGATCCACCATGATGTTAATCGTGTTTTTCAGTTCGAGAATTTCGCCTTTAACATCTACTGTAATTTTTTTGGATAAATCGCCATTTGCCACCGCCGTTGTCACTTCGGCAATGTTACGCACTTGTGCTGTTAAATTCCCCGCCATCGAGTTAACTGAATCCGTTAAATCTTTCCAGGTTCCCGCAACTCCTTTAACTTCAGCTTGCACACCTAATTTCCCTTCGGTTCCTACTTCTCTAGCCACCCGCGTTACTTCCGACGCAAAGGAACTCAACTGGTCTACCATTGTGTTAACAATTTGCGCTGTTTGGAGGAATTCTCCTTTGAGGGGTCTGTCTTCTATTTCTAAGGCGATAGTTTGCGATAAATCCCCTTTTGCTACGGCCCGAATTACTCTGGCGGTTTCAGAGGTTGGTTGCACTAAATCTGTAATTAGGGTATTGACAGAGTTGACGCTAGCTGACCATGACCCCTCGGCGCTGCCAATGGTGGCCCGCTGGGCAATTTTCCCTTCTTTACCCACAACTGTGCCGATGCGATCGAGTTCGGCCGCCATTCTCTCATTGAGATCGATAATGTCGTTAAGTTCGTCAGCAATTTTCCCCGCTAGACCCGTCTGGTCTATGGGCATCCGAACTGAAAAGTCCCCTTTTTTGACTGCCACTAAGGTTCTAAGTAACTGTTTGGCATAACCATTATTGGAATTGGGGCTTGTTATCTGTGCAGTTGACATGACCGTTACCTTTGATGAGTTTGAAGGGGAAGGGGGGAATATTTTTGAGATTATTGATATTATCCGACTAAAGCAGTGTCTGATTGCTTCTATCGAAAGATGGATGACAAATTGCTGTTTATCAGCTATTTTGTTACTGATTATTTTATACTGGTTCGCAGGCTCTTCTTGGTAACGAGTTAATTGTGGGTTGTCAGGAACAGGCTCGAAAGCCTGTTCCACCCTGTTCCACAAAGAGTGAATTTTATTGTAGGGCGGGCAGGATGCCCGCCCTACAGATTACCAACTGCGATTATTTCCAATTTTGCCACGAACTATTGAAAATAGAAGTACCCGGAAAGGCGATCGGATTGGAATTTTGTTGCAACCGCAACTGCAACACTTCCAAGTTCGGCTCGCGGGAGGGCAATTCGTCCACTAATTCATAAGGTAGAATCCCTTTTTCCAAGGAAAAAGCAGCCGTAACTCCCGCCGCCGCACCGGCAGACCATTCAAAAGAATGCACTCGATAAGCAGCCGCCGCTGTGTGGCTAACAGCAATACTTTTACCCGCTACTAACATATTGTCAATTTTTTGAGGAATCATTGCCCGCAGCGGAATTTGGAAGGGGTAAGCTTGCCCTTGAGCTTTGCGAGTGCCTTCGCGTTCGGTATTTCCCGGTGCTTCCGGCGGACTGTTGGTCATGCAGGGGTGAAAGTCGATCGCATAATGACCGATACCCACAGAATCAGGATAAATCGTAGCGCGCGATCGCGATTTTGTATCCTCAACAGATTGACTTCCCACAGCTAAAGCCGGCGCATTCAAACCACCCACAGCCAACCACAAATTGCGATACTCTTCCTCCGACAAATTCTGGCGGTAAAAATCAGCCGTAAAGTCAGTGCGAGACATATCAACTTCCCACACCGTAAAACCTTGAGGCTGATTGAAACTCGGCCGCCCAATAATGCGTCGGCCCTCCCGCATATAAGGATATTTAGAAAGTCCGTGCGCCGTCCCCATCGGCGAATCAAACCCGCTCAAAAAACGATTGTTTGGATTAGGCTTTTTGACTCCTTCTCCTAGCTGCGAGTCAGTAGTTCCTGTTACCAGCCAGTAGAAAAATCCTTTGGCATTTTCCTCTCCCTTTCGCAAAGTTTCGGTTCGCAAACCGCCCATCCATCCCCCCGGTTGCAGTTGACCTGCTTCTGCCAACTGCTCGCGAGAATAAATTAAATTATCCTGGGCAGAACCGGGACGATAGTCATTGCCCCAAGTCCAGTTTTGCATCGAAATATCCCCTGGATAAATCGGGATTTGCTTCGGGTCTGAAGGTCGCTTTTCATCCGGTCTCATGCTCCTGATTTGGCGGTAGGTGAAAACTAACGGAAAGCTCGCCAATCTCTGCAATTCGTAGCTGTAGTAAGGAGCATATTGTTGATAAAAAGACGGCACTTGATGCTGCTGCGGCTCCTTCGTTGCCTGCATCGCAAAGGTGTAGGTAAAACCTTGAGTGCAGTAAGCGTCGCCGGTTGCGCTGGGGGAGGAAGGTTCGAGAGGGGAACGCGGGTCAATTCCGAGGCGGTAGGGAACATCGGCAAGTCCGATCAATTCCCCTGTTTCGGTGGCATCTACAACGTACCAATCAGCACCTTTAGGTTGAGAATTTGACTGGTTAGGTGGTTTAGGAATAAACCGAATAATAGTTTTATTAAAGCGCGCCGAATTTTCGTAGCGATAGGCATCTTCGATAGTTTGAGAAAGAGTTTCGGTGTTGAGTGGTGGCGTGTTGGCAGCGGGTTTGTGTTGAATGCCGATCGCACTTTTAATTTGTTGGCCCCCAACCGCATTGCCGGCCACAGCAGGAGTAATTGCTAGTTCTTTAATAACCGTATTGGGAAACCATTTCAGCGTGCCTTTGCCTTTTCTAGCGGCATCCTGCAAGATGTTAAATAGAATTTTGTGACCGTCGTAGGGCATGAAACACGAATAGCTAACCCAACAGCCTCCGGGATTTAGCCGGCCGTAATGTTGCTCGATCCGCCCCCGCAATTCGAGGTAGCCGCGGGGGTAAAATAAGAGCGATCGCTGAGTCTCTCTTTCATCGAGTGCGGAAGTTCCCTGGGAGGAAATTTGACCGCCTACCCAGTCAGTAATTTCAGTAAGGCAAACTGTGCGCCCCGCCAGCAAACCTTCGTAAGCGGTAGCAGCGCCTGCGAGCCCGCCGCCTGCTACTAGAATGTCGCAAGTTTCTGCATTGTCCCGATTGCGCGGAGGTGCGGCAAATACTGGCGAAATGCTCCCCATCGCGGAAATTATGCCGAGGGTGAGGCTAAGGATCGATCGACCTTTGAGCAAAAATAGATACTGTCGAAGTTTCATCGGAGATTGTGGAATTAATTTTGACATAGCGCGAAAAACACTCATGCCATCTAAATGTTTATTTTGCAGTATACTGGTATTTCGCGGTGTTGTCAGGGAAAACTTTTTTAGAGAAGAGGCATTAATACCAGCAACAACTATTGAACAGTCGGCTCTACCTTATGCTCAAAATAGTCAAAATTTTTAGGTCATTGATTCCTTTTGAGAGTTTAACAATTACCACCAGTTTAACTTTTTCGGAGGTTTTACGCAGGTTGGACGAAGTTGTTACTCCTCCCAAAGTTGTTAGAGTAATTATACCCTTTGGGCCGCCACCTGCGAAACCCTATGAAGGAACGATTTCTGGCAAAACCTTCACAATCAATCGCATCATCATCGGTCGAAATTTATTGTTCCCAATTATTGAAGGCAATATACATAATCAACAGTTCGGTTGTTCCATCAAAATTAGGATGACTTTACATAAAATAGTCATAGGACTTCTGATTCTTTGGCTGTGGACAACTGGCAGTATTGGAATGTTTTCTTTATTTGCTTGGTTAGTCGAACCCTCCGTGGGAGCAATATTTTTACCAATTTTAGGAATGTTTATTTTTGGCTGGCTTTTATGCTTAATTCCATTTAAAATAGAAGCAAAAGCAGCTACAAAATTTTTGTCTATTCTCTTAACCTAAAGTAATTTGTAACGGCCATATTTTAGCTGTAATATTAAAAATAATTTAGGTTAATCGATCGTCACCGACGGTAAAAAAACTCCAAATTTATGCGTCAAAACCAACTCAAACAAAAAATTAAACAAGGCGAAACCGTCCTCGGTTTATTTATGAACTGCGCTTATCCCGCATTCATGGAAATATGCGGTCACGCTGGATTCGATTTCGCCGTTATCGATATGGAACACGGCCCCCTGAACCCGCTTGCTGCTGAAGATTTGTGCCGCGCCGCCGACTGCACTGGAATTGCACCGATTATTCGCGTCCGCAAAAACGACGGGCCGCAAATTCAACGAGCTCTCGATATCGGCAGTGCAGGCGTTCAAGTACCTCAAATCGAAAGTAAAATTGATGCCGAAACTGCTGTCAAAAGCGCTAAATACAATCCTCTGGGCACGCGAGGCCTTTCCTTCGCTACGCGGGCGGGACTTTACACCGCCGCAGGTACAAATATCACCAACAAACTCAACGAAGAATCCTTGGTTGTGATTCATGTCGAAGGCAAAGCTGGCATCGACAACCTGGCAGAAATAGTGACTGTCCCAGAGGTGGACGTGATTTTTCTAGGGCCTTACGATCTGTCACAGTCGATCGGCATTCCCGGCCAAGTCCGCGATCCCCGAGTCATCGACATGATGCAGGAGGCAGTGCAAACCATCCGCAAAGCAGGCAAAGCCGCCGGTACTTTTGCTGACAACCCCGAAATCGCCCAGCAGTGGATTGATGCTGGCGTTCAGTACGTCACGCTTGGGGTCGATGTTGCCGTTTTCCTGCAGGCCTGTCAGTCGCTGGTGAAAGCAGTCAATCGATTTTAGATTTTAGATTGGGGATTTTGGATTAAAAGAAGAACCAGCTCCTGAATTCATCTTGCAAGCTTTACGATATCTTTGCAATTTTTGTAGTGTCTTTTACGACACATACAAAAATCCTGCGCTAGAGTAGAAGCATACACCTCCTCAAGGCAAAATTAGGGAGGGGAGCAAGGCTTCAGGGAGTAAAATCTATGAAAACCGTATTAGAATCCATTCATTTGGATTATGCTTTCATGTTTACTTTCAAAAAAGTAAACTCTATTAAGCTAGAAGGTTTCAAGGAATTTTTTGACGATATGCCTGTCGATCCGTATGTGAAAGGTAAGTATCGTTCTAGAAGATTATCGCGGTTTGCAGTCAACGGAAATGAGTTAGTTAAGTTACCTCACGGCTATTTGTATCAAAGCAAAACATACAATCCGCTAGTGGGTGATATCAGGCGGGAATTTGCCGAATTGGACGATCGGCTAATCGCCCTCGATAATTTCAAACAGATGATTTTTGCTTTTTTCGATTCCTGCAAAATTCACCCGGAAGCTGAAATCGGCATCCATCAAATCAGGACGACTTGTTCGCCGCACAATTTCGGCAACCCCGCACCGGAAGGCATTCACCAAGACGGTACTGATTTTATCGGGATTTTCTCGGTTGACAGAACTAATATTGTAGGTGGGGAAACGCATTTGTACTTGGCTAAAAAAGAGAAGCCTGTTTTTAATAAAGTTCTGCATCCGGGAGAATTGCTGTTAGTTAACGACCACGAGTTTTTCCACTTTACTACGCCGATTAAACCGGAATCTGAAGGGTTGGGAACCAGGGATGTCTTTGTGCTAACTTCTCCGAGTTTGCTTACCGATTGAGGAGAGTTGAGAAATTGGGCGGGGAGCATCAAGCGTGAGAGCTTTTATATGAGCGCAAGCGTCCCCGCTCGCTACTAGATATGTAACCTTTGCTAGTGGGGCTTAAACATTTTCTAGCTTCTTGAGGAGCCCAAACCCCCTCTAGCCAAGGGAAAGAGGTCTATGACCTAAAAATGCCTATAACCCTTGGTATAACTAAATTCAAGACTTACGCACTCCGACTTCTCGAAACCGGGTTTTTTACCTTGGGTGCGGGGTGCGAGGGGTCTTTTCGTAAAAAAAACCGGGTTTCTGGGCCCCGTGCGTCCAGGACTGTAAATTCATGCCCATTCGAGCTAAAAGTTTTTCTCGATTTGGGTTTTAAGCCATTTTAGCTTCTGTTTTTGTTTAATTTCCGTTAATCAGATCAGAAGAACTGATTGATAATTGGTACGAAATTCAACGGAATTTTTCTCTTCAGGTAGCCCGTGATTTCATTCTCAATTATCTCAATCAAAAAGTAGGTCTAAAAAGTAAATATTAACAGCTCGCTAAGTGCAGGATTAATTGGACTTGTCGCATCTCAACAAATATCCGTGCTTTTTGCAACTGTTTGTAATGGCACAAGCTTAATCCGCCGTCGGGATTACCTTATTTTTGCACTTTATTCACATTTAAGTTAATTTGTCAATGCCTAAGTTCTAGATATGAGCGGGTCTAGACATATCTGACGATCGATCTACTAACTATAACAAGCCGTACACATCTCCTCTGAAGACCAAGGGCGAGATCCCTTCACTCTGTTCTGCCTGCTTTTGGAGGAAGTTGTGGAGCGAGATCCCTCCTAACATAAATCTTTATTTGTATTTTTTTTAAGAAATGTAAAAATTAATATTTTTTTAGTTGAAATTTAAGTTTTGCTTAAAGTGCAGGCTAGTGTTTATATTAGAGGGTACATCTACTTAGAAATTGATAATTGCTAAAAAAATGTGTATTTATTATTAAAATAGGCTGCAAAGATGATTAACTTAGCCGGCTACGAGATTACCAACCAAATTCATGAAAGTAACAATTCTTTAGTTTACCGAGGAGTGAGAAAGCCAGACAACCAACCAGTCATTCTCAAATTTCTCAAGCAAGATTATCCGATGCCAGCTTCGTTAGTTAGATACAAGCAGGAATACGAAATTACACGCAATCTTAACCTAGAAACTGTACCTAAAACCTACAGCTTAGAAAAATACCAGAACAGTTTGGCCATAATTTTCGAGGATAGTGGTGGAGAATCATTAAAGCTGTGGTTTGCCGCTCAAAAACTTACCTTAGAAGAGTTTTTGTCAACAGCTATTAAAATAACCAGAGCTTTAGGTCAAATTCATCAACATAACATTATTCATAAAGATATCAACCCCAGCAATATTATTATTAACTCGACAACAGGGCTAGTCCAAATCATAGATTTTGGCATCTCTACTGTCTTATCGCGTGAGAATCCTACCCTAAAAAATCCTAATGTTTTAGAAGGCACTCTTACCTATATATCGCCGGAACAAACAGGCAGAATGAACCGATCGATCGACTACCGCACTGATTTTTACTCATTAGGAGTCACTTTTTACGAACTGCTAACGGGGCAACTGCCATGGGATTACAACGATGCAATGGAATTAGTACACTGTCATATTGCTAAACAAGCAGTACCGCCCCATGAAATCAATCCCGAAACAAAAATTCCTAAAGCGGTTTCTGATATTGTCATGAAGCTCTTAGAAAAAACTGCTGAAAAAAGATACCAAAGTGCTAGGGGAATCATCGCAGATTTAGAAAAATGCCTAGAACAACTACAGGCTAAAGGAACGATTGCTGATTTTGCGATCGCCCAAAAAGATATTACGGATAAATTTCAAATTCCCCAAAAACTCTATGGGAGAGAACGAGAACTAGAAACCTTGCTAACCGCGTTTAATCGCGTCAGCAATGGCACGAAAGAAATTATGTTAGTGTCGGGTTATTCTGGGATTGGTAAATCCGCCTTAGTGCAAGAAGTTTATAAACCGATTACTAAGGCAAACGGTTATTTTATAGCCGGGAAATTCGACCAATTTCAACGCAATATTCCTTACTCGGCGATTGTCAAAGCGTTTCAGTCCTTAGTCAAGCAACTTCTAACGGAAAGCGAAACCCAACTCAATGCTTGGAAAGAAAAACTTTTAGCAGCGTTTGGTGATAACGGTCAAATCATTATAGATGTCATTCCCGACGTAGAATTCATTGTTGGCAAACAGCCACCCGTCCAAGAGTTAGGTGCTACAGAAGCGCAAAATCGTTTTAATTTAGTATTTCAAAAATTTATCCGGGTGTTTTGTTCAGTCGAGCACCCCTTAGTCATTTTTCTAGACGATTTGCAATGGGCTGACTCCGCTACTCTGAAACTGCTGCAAGTAATGATGGCAGATGAGGAAACGAAATATTTATTTCTAATGGGAGCTTATCGAGATAACGAAGTGAGCCAGACCCATCCTTTAATCATGACTCTGGAGGGGCTGCAAAATCAAGGCGCGACTATTAACCACATTACCTTAACTCCCTTAGATATCGAACATATTACTAACTTGATAGCTGATACTGTACGGAGGGATAGAGGCTCAGTCATCCTCCTAGCTGAGTTAGTCGTCGGTAAAACTCAAGGCAATCCTTTTTTTGTCAATCAGTTTCTCAGAACTCTCTATGAAGAAAACCTCCTGATTTTTAATTTGGAGCAAAGAAACTGGGATTGGAATATTTCAGACATTGAAGCCGTAGGGATTACCGATAACGTCGTTGAGTTGATGGTCGGTAAATTGAGAAAAATGCCAGATTCCACTCAGCAGGTTTTACGGTTAGCCGCTTGTGTGGGCAATAGTTTTGACTTAAATACTCTCTCGATTGTCAACGAAAAATCTACCGCTGAAACCTTTCAACAGCTATTGCCAGCCATCCAAGATGGATTAATTTTAGCCACTTCAGAACTCGGCGTAACAGAAGAAGAAATCGTTCAGTCTCATCTCGTCATTACTACTTATAAGTTTTTGCACGATCGCGTGCAACAAGCTGCTTATGCCCTGATTGAGGAATCTTCTAAAAAAACAGTTCACTTACAAATCGGTCGCCTGCTTTGGCAAAATACCTCGCCAGAGAAACGAGCGGAAAATATATTTGCGATCGTCGATCATCTTAATTTAGGAATTGAAGGGGTTGGCGATGAATCGGAACGAACTGAAATCGCTAAACTAAATTTAATTGCTGGTCAAAAAGCTAAAGCAGCTACAGCCCATGAGTCAGCGGTTAAATATTTGGAAGCAGGTTTAAAACTGTTAGCAGAAGATAGCTGGAACAGTCTGTACGAAATGACATTAGCGCTGCATGAGGAAGCAGCAGAGGCAGCTTTTTTGAGCGGTAATTTTTACCGGATGCAGAAATTAGTATCAGTCGTGCAAAACTGTGCCAAAACGCTATTGGACAAAATAAAAGTCTATGAAGTCCAGATTCAAGCTTATGTGTCGCAGAACAAGCTAATTGATGCAGTTAATACAGCGTTACAGGCTGTAAAGCTGTTAGGAGTAGAGTTTCCCCAAGCGCCGAAACCGTCAGATATTGAGCAGGCACTAGGGGAAACTGCGACAATTTTGAATGGGAAACGAATTGAGGATTTAATTGAGCTGCGTCACATGAGCGATCCCTCTAAACTAGCAGCTATGAAACTTATGTCAAGCATCTTTTCTCCTGCATATATTGCAACCCCAGAACTGTTGCCCTTGACATTGTGCAAACAAGTAGATTTATCCGTCCAATATGGCAATGCTTCCGTGTCTCCGTTTGCTTATGCCAATTATGGTCTTCTGCTTTGCGGAGTTGTCGGAGATATTGATTCAGGCTATCAGTTTGGTCAATTGGCTTTAAGTCTAATGTCCAAGTTAAATGCTCAAGAAATTAAAGCCAAGACAGTTGTCATAGTAAATTCATTTATCCGACCTTGGAAAGAGCATCTGAGAGAAAGCTTAGAGCCTTTGGTGTCAGCTTACGTTAGCGGCATGGAGACGGGAGATTTAGAATATGCAAGCTATGGTCTAATGCAGTACGCCTATTTCGCTTACTTTAGCGGCAAAGAACTGACTGTCCTTGAAAGAGAGATGGCCACTTACAGAGATGCTGTTCATAAAATCAAGCAAAAAACAGCGCTTCATTATATAGAGACCTATTGGCAGGCTGTCTTAAATCTGCTCGGAAAAAGTGAAAATCCCAGCCTTCTCAAGGGTGAAGCCTGCGATGAGCAGATCAGGTTGCTATTGCACGAGCAAGCAAATGACAAAGCGGGAGTTGCTTACATATATTGGAACAAACTTTTACTTAGTTACTGGTTTGAAAATTACTCAGAAGCGATTGAAAATATTGCCATAGCAGAGAAATATTTAGACGGATTGGTAGGATTGCCCCCTGTTCCTATTTTCCATTTTTACGATTCTTTGGTGTGGTTGGCGGTGTATTCTGATACTCCACAGTCAGAGCAGCAGGGCATTCTTGACAGAGTACAAGCCAATCAAGAAAAAATGCAGAAATGGGCGCATCATGCTCCAATGAATCATCTGCATAAATTCTATCTAGTAGAGGCAGAACGGCATCGGGTTTTAGACGAAAAAATAGAAGCGATTGAGATGTACGACAAGGCTATTGCCCTTGCCAAAGAAAACCAGTACATCAACGAGGAAGCACTGGCTCACGAACTTGCTGCCAAATTTTACTTGTCATGGGGCAAAGAAACGATCGCCCAAGTTTATATGCAAAACGCTCATTATAGCTACCAATCTTGGGGCGCTATAGCTAAAGTTAAAGATTTAGAAGAGAGATACCCCCAATTCCTAGCGAGAACATCAGCTAAGACAACAACTCAAACAAAAGCTAACCAAACAACAACTCAGCCTACTACCACTAGCACTAATTTGGGAGATACGCTAGATTTAGCCACAGTAATGAAAGCTTCCCAAGCAATTTCAGGTGAAATAGTTTTGAGTAAATTGCTGGAAAGGTTGATGAAAATCGCCATCGAAAATGCAGGCGCCCAAAAAGGATTTTTAATTTTAGAAAAAGCAGGAAACTGGGCCATCGAGGCTGAAGGTTCCGTGAAAGAGGATGAAATTAGCGTACTGCGATCGCATCCCCTCAATGCAGAAGCAGCTTCTGGGGAAACACCAAAACTGGCAAGTGCGATCGCCCACTACGTCATCCGCACCCAGGAAAACGTAGTTTTAAATAACGCCACCCAAGAGGGACAATTTACCCGCGATCCTTATATAGCAGCCACTCAACCCAAATCCATTCTCTGCACACCTCTGCTGCACCAAGGCAAACTGACAGGCATTCTTTACCTAGAAAATAACCTCACAGAAGGAGCTTTCACTACAGATAGACTAGAACTGTTAAAATTGTTATCGGCCCAAATAGCCATTTCCATTGAAAATGCCCAACTCTACAATAATTTGCAGGAGTTCAATCAAAACTTAGAGCAATTAGTGTGCGATCGCACCCAGGAATTATCCAACACGCTGGATGCTTTAAAAGCGGCTCAAAGCAAGCTAGTCGAATCTGAAAAAATGGCATCGCTGGGAGGATTAGTTGCAGGCGTCGCCCACGAAATTAATACTCCCATCGGCGTTGGTGTCACCGTTGCGTCAGCTTTGGCAGAACATACCACAGAATTTGCTTCTACTTATAAGAGTGGCAAAATGAAGCGCTCCGAGCTAGAAAAATTTTTGGATATAGCCACCCAAAGCAGTAACGCCCTTTTAACTAATCTAAATCAGGCTGCGGCATTGATTCAGAGCTTTAAAGAAGTGGCAGTCGATCGCTCTAGCGAAGAACGACGAACTTTCATAGTAAGAGATTATCTGGATGAAATTTTAATCCAATTAAAACCAAAATTGAGAAATAGCAAACATTCGATCGAAATTAAGGGAGACACCAAAATAGCCCTAGATTCTTATCCAGGTGCTTTATCCCAAGTTGTCACAAATTTACTGATGAACTCTCTGATTCATGCTTATGAACCGGGCGAATCTGGTCAGCTCGCTTTTGATTGGCAACAAGAGGGCGATCGGCTTACATTGGAATATTCCGATGACGGTCAAGGCATTCCCCCTGAAAATTTAAGTAAAATTTTCGAGCCATTCTTTACTACAAAACGCGGTCAGGGTGGTAGCGGGTTGGGATTGCATATTGTCTACAATTTAGTAACCCAAAAACTTCTGGGTGAAATAGAATGTAAAAGTGAGGTAGGAGTCGGCACCAAATTTATTATTAAGCTACCCTTGCAAATAAATTCACATAAATTCACAACCGTAGTTTCCTAAATCCCAACATCAGTAACAAAGAAAGGTAAGCAGCAATGGACAAGAGTATTTACGGCTTTTCAAATGAAATATCATCTGAAGAAGTGTTATTTGCGGATGAAGTTAACTCAGATGAAGAGTTATTTTTTGCCGATGAAGTATCAGAAGATTCTCCGACAGAAAGCTGGAAAATTTTGATTGTAGATGATGAAGCTCAAGTTCACACAGCTACCAATATAGCCTTAATAAATTTTGTTTATGAAAATAAATTTTTAAAATTTATTAGTGCTTATTCCGCTAAGGAAGCTAAACAGTTAATTCAAGAACATCCTGATGTGGCTATCATCCTGCTTGATGTAATCATGGAAACGGATGATGCTGGCTTAGAGTTTGTGAAATATGTCCGCCAAGTGTTAGGCAATCAGTTAGTGCGAATTATTTTACGCACGGGTCAACCCGGACAAGTACCCGAAAAAAGCGTTATTATCAATTACGATATAAATGACTATAAAACTAAAACTGAATTAACGACATCAAAGCTATACACTACAGTGCTAACAGCTTTGAGAAGTTTTTGTCTAGGTCATAAATTGCAGTCGGAAATAGAGCAGCGCAAACAAGTAGAGAAAGCACTGCGTATCAGTGAAGAAAAAGAACACCAAAAAGCTCTTGCCTTAGAGCATTTTGTCAAAGAACTGCAAGAAACACAACTCCAGCTAGTTCAAAGTGAAAAAATGTCTAGTCTCGGTCAATTAGTTGCAGGTGTCGCTCATGAAATTAATAATCCGGTTAACTTTATTTACGGCAACCTTTCGCACGCTAAAGACTATATTAAAGAACTAATCTATGTATTGAATCTTTACCAACAGCATTACCCGCAACCAGAAGCAGAAATTCTCAATGCAATAGAAGATGGAGAGTTGCCATTTATCATAGACGATTTGCCAAAGTTACTTTCTTCTATGCAGTTAGGTATTGAACGCATTCGTATGATTGTGCAGTCTCTACGCAATTTTTCGCGGTTGGATGAAACAGAAATCAAGTCAGTAGATATTCACGAAGGGATTGATAGCAGTTTGATGATCTTACAGCACAGACTAAAAGCTAGGTCAGATCGCCCTGCTATTAATGTGATTAAAGAGTATGACGTATTGCCGCTTTTGACTTGTTATGCAGGTCAGCTCAATCAGGTGTTTATGAACCTTTTAGCGAATGCTATAGATGCTTTGGAAGAGCGGGTAAGTAAAGAAAAAGGTACAGTTTTTCAGCCCCAGATATTAATTCGGACTGAAGTTTTACCGGGCACCTCACAGGAGAACATTAGCCTTGATTCAGGCATTCGGGTAACAATTGCTGATAATGGCGCTGGCATGACTGAGACAGTTCGTTCTAAACTTTTTACTCCCTATTTTACTACTAAGCCAATCGGAAAAGGTACAGGCATGGGATTGTCAATCAGCAAAAAAATTCTGCTCGAAAAACACTGCGGTCAATTGCAGTGTTTTTCTACCCCAGACGAGGGAACACAGTTTATTATTGAGATGCCAGCTATCTGTATAGAAACCAATTTCGCGGTAGCTACGGTCTAGGAAACCGCTTGGGCGGAATTCATCATATAGCGGTTTTCAGTTGCAGGGGAGAAATCAGCAGTAATTCCTAAAGTTACGCTAACGGGCTGAGACAAAAACTGAAGCCAAAATGGCTTAAAACCTAGATAGAAAAAGACTTTTACCTCGAAAGGGCATAAATCTAATATTTACAATGGTTTCAGGCATTTTTAGACCATAGACCTCTTTCTTTTGCGAGGGAGAGGTTTTCAGCCCCTAAAAAGGTGAGAAAATGTCTAAGTTTCATTAAGCAACTCACAGATAACTCCTATCGAAACTTCCGTTCTGACTCTTGAATGGGAACAT
>NZ_JAUBQR010000381.1:0-2973 GCF_036701385.1 Microcoleus sp. Pol12B4
CCCATCCTGTATATTGCCCCAAGTACAGCGCCACTGCTAACCCACAAATCTCCCTTGCAGAAAGTAGCACAAACGTGATACGGTATAAGCTTGTGTCCAAATAACACCAGTTCATGCCAAAACTCAAAACTCGCAAAGCAGCCGCAAAGCGCTTTAGAGCGACCGGCAGCGGTAAGATCGTGCGCCGTAAAGCTTACAAAAGCCACTTGCTACAGCACAAAAGTTCAGCTCGCAAAAGCCGTCTATCTAAGCTGGTCGTCATCGACGAGACCAACGACGCTAACGTGCGGTTAATGCTTCCATACTTGTAAAGTTTAACGGAAATTAAAGATGACACGGGTAAAACGCGGTAATGTCGCCAGAGCGCGCCGCAAAAAAATTCTCAAATTAGCCAAGGGTTTCCGAGGCGCACAGTCGAAACAGTTCCGCACAGCTAACCAACGGGTGATGCAGGCCCTGCGTAACGGTTATCGCGATCGCAAAAAACGCAAACGCGATTTCCGCCGCCTGTGGATTGCGCGGATCAATGCCGCATCGCGCCAGCACGGCACGAGCTACAGCAGACTGATCGGCAACATGAAAAAAGCCAACATCGAAATCAACCGCAAAATGTTGGCACAAATGGCGATCATTGACCCAGCCACATTCGGTAAAGTCGTGGAAATGGCTAATCGAGCCGGAGCCTGAAAGTTCGCTTGATTTTCAGAATCCAGAAAGCAGAAGTAAGAAAGATTTAACAGTCTGCCAGAGAAGGAAAACTCCTGATAAATTTAGGAGGTTGAGACCAAATTTCCTTCTTTGTTCTTACTTCTGGATTATTGTTTTTTCAGAAATCGCGATCGGGCCGATCGATCGCTATTTCCTTGTTTTTATACAGTTGCAGAGGCAAATGTTATAGATTGCTAACGCCTTAAAATAAATAAGACCTTCTAGAAACCTACCTAATTTTAAGAAAAACATGGATAGTAATTTGCTCATTATTTACTTGTCAGTCCTGCTCGCTATACTCGGCAGCACTTCCTGGTTTGTGGTGCGCCAGATTCTCAAAACTCGGAAGCTGGAAATGTCTCTCGAACGCTTAGAAAATAAGCTGACAGTAGAAAAAGGAACAGCACAGGAATACTACGAATTAGGAAGTATCTATGTAGATAAGAAGCTTTACTCCCAAGCGATCGTACTGTTTCAAAAAGCCCTGAAAGCCAAAGACTTGGAAGGCGAAGAAAATCAAGCTGTTATTTACAACGCCCTCGGTTTTGCACACTTTGGCCAAGAACAGTACGACATCGCAATCCGCCACTACAAAGAAGCCCTGAAGTTACAACCAGAATACGTTACATCTCTCAATAATCTGGGTCATGCCTACGAGCGCAAGAAATTAACAGCTCAAGCCTTGGAAATGTACGAACAAGCTCTCGCCTGCGATCCAGACAATACCACGGCAAAACAGCGAGTAGAGTCTCTCCGGAAACGTTTGGTAATCTATAATTGAGCGCCCATGTTAGGAGCAATAGAGATGCCCCAAACCTGGTTTCATTCAGAAACCGGGTTTTTTCTTCACATAGTCCCAGATACTAAACTATCCAACACATTAATGGGTTAGTTTTTAAGAACATGAATTCCGAGTCAAGCTCGATCGCACACCGTCCCAGCACTTTAAATTAATGTCAAGATAAAAGCAGCACCTGCAATACCGGTCAGTCCTAACAATAGAAGGAGGAGAACGTAGTGACATCAATTCTGGTTGTCGAAGATTCGTGGTTGACTCGCAGGGTAATCTGCAAAATTCTCCGAGCAGAAGGATACGAGACTTGGGAAGCATCCAGCGGCCCCGAAGCTCTAGAACAGCTCGGCACTAAAACCCCAAACTGTATGCTATTAGATCTGCTGATGCCAGAAATGGAAGGTCGGGAAGTCCTGCAAGCGATGCGCGATCGAGGATATAAAATTCCCGTGATCGTAATTACCGCAGACATCCAAGCAAGCACCCGTTCCGAGTGCATGGAACTTGGAGCCCTGGCAGTCATTCATAAAATGCCCAACTCAGATGAACTGATCGGGTGGATCAAAAAAGCTATCAGTGTCAGCGAGGAGAGCGCCCAATGAAATTAAGCACTCGACAGCTCGATGCTTTGCAGGAACTCGTCAACATCGGGATCGGTCAAGCCGCAGGGGTTTTGAACGACATGATCGACTCCCCGATTCGCTTGCAAATCCCCTACCTTCAAATTCTGACTCCTAGCGACGTGGAAGAAGAGTTAGAGCAGCACCTCAACGGCGAGCAAATCGCCGCCGTCCAGCTCAAATTCACAGGCTCCTTTGGAGGCATTGCCCAGCTAGTCTTTCCCACCAACAGCGCTGCTTTGCTGGTGACAATGCTTACAGGGGAAGAAGTTGGAACTCAGGATCTCGATTCAGTCAAAATTGGTACGCTAAGTGAAGTGGGAAATATTGTAATTAATGGGGTCATGGGTGCAATCAGCAACGTACTTCAGCAGCGCCTGAACTATTCAATTCCCACTTATAGCGAAGGGACGATTGCTAGTTTGCTGGTATCTGGCGGTTTAGCTACTGATACAGTTGTTTTATTAGCCCAGACCAGTTTCATGATTGAAAGGCTTCACATTGAAGGAGATATCATTCTTATTTTCAATGTTAATTCCTTTGACACCTTATTGACTGCTATCAATCAACTTGCCGGGGGTCTATGATTGAGGAGAGCAAAAGTATTAAGGAAAAGTTTGGGGTTCTCGACAGCGTACCAGTCGGCGCCTGCTTGCTGCAAGATGATTTTGTGGTGCTGTTTTGGAACGCTTGTCTGGAAGAGTGGACTAAAATTCCCCGCAGCCAAATATTGGGAACAAAGATCACAACCCATTTTCCTCACCTGAGTCAGTTAAAGTACGCCACTCGCTTCAAGCAAATCTTTGCAGGAGGCCCGCCAACAATTTTTTCTTCTCAAATTCACAAACACCT
>NZ_JAUBQR010000382.1:0-2970 GCF_036701385.1 Microcoleus sp. Pol12B4
TAAGTGCGGGGCTTTAAACCCCATTTTTCGGTAAAAATTATCTAAAACCCTATGGGAGCAAGGAGCAGTAACCCCCTCGAAGCAGCCGGCTCGACTCGTGAGCCGATCAAAATAGGCGTGTTGCATTCGCTGACGGGCACTATGTCCATCAGCGAAACTTCTGTTAAAGATGCGACGGTGTTGGCTGTTGAGGAAATTAATGCGGCAGGAGGGGTGCTCGGACGCCCCTTGGAAGCGTTTATAGAAGATGGAGCCAGCGATTTGCAGACTTTTGCTCAAAAAGCTAAGCAATTGCTCTTTGAAGCTCAGGTGGCGGTGGTATTTGGCTGTTGGACTTCGGCGAGCCGCAAAGCTGTACAGCCGGTTTTCGACCAGGGCAAAGGGTTGCTGTTCTATCCGGTGCAGTATGAAGGGCTAGAACAGTGTGCGAATATTTTCTACATTGGTGCTGCCCCAAACCAACAGATTGTGCCTGGGGTGAATTACTTGCTGGCACAGGGGAAGCGGAAAATTTTCCTGTTGGGTTCGGACTATCTCTTTCCCCGCACGGCAAATCGGATTGTGAAAGCTCAACTGGCTGCACAGGGGGGAGAGTTAGCGGGGGAAGTGTATCTGCCGCTGGGATCGAGGGAAGTGGGCGAGGCGATCGCACATATCTTAGCAGTGAAACCAGATGCTATTCTCAACACTCTCAACGGGGACAGCAATGTGGCTTTTTTCCAAAAGTTGCGGGAAGCTGGCGTGAAACCCGGTGATTTGCCAGTGATGTCGGTCAGCGTAGCAGAAGAAGAAGTGCGGGCGATCGGGCCGTCCAATATTGCCGGACATTTGGTGGTGTGGAACTATTTTCAAACGGTAGATACACCGGAAAATCGTAAATTTGTCAAGGCTTATAAAGCCCGATACGGGGAAAATCGAGTCACCGATGACCCCATCGAAGCGGCTTATTTGGGCGTTTACCTGTGGAAGCAAGCAGTAGAAAAAGCTGGTTCGACAGATGTGGTTAAAGTCAGGGCTTCTGCTAAAAATATTGAGTTTGCAGCGCCATCGGGCAAGGTAAAAATAGATGCCCAAACGCAGCATACCTGGAAAACAGTACGGATTGGTAAGGTGAGGTTGGACGGTCAAATTGAGGAAATTTGGAATTCCGGCGCACCGGTTCGGCCAGATCCTTTTCTCAAAGGCTATCCTTGGGCGGCGGCACTGGCTACGAGGGGAATTGCTCTGGGAACTCGGGCGTCTTTGAGCGGGCTGTTTGTGATCTTGGTGCTGATAACTTGGATGGCGGTGGGAGTTGGGTGGATGGGTTCTGTGGAGATGAAGAACTATTTGCTGACAATGGACGCTGCATCAGCTCCGGCGGCGGGGGTTCCTGAAGCCGCAATGGCGGTGCTGGTGCAGCAAACTCTCTTTGTGGCGAGCCGCACTCAGCACTGGCTGCTGGCAGCTTTGGGTTTGAGTTTGATCGCGGGGATAGTGGCTTTTGTGTCGGTGTCGGCAATTATTCGGAATCTCGGCTTGCTGCGTGAAACTGCCGAACAGATGGCGAGCGGTGATTTGACGGCTCGATCGCCGGTGGTTTCTAATGACGCGATCGGGGTGCTATCTTCTACTCTCAATACAATGGCTCAGCAAATTAGCAGTTTGCTCAACGGTTTGGAAGTGCGGCAGCGGCAGCTAGAGGAACGATCGCGCGAATTGGAAGTTGCTAAGAACGCTGCCGAAGCTGCTAACCGGGCGAAAAGCACTTTTTTGGCAAATATGACTCACGAGTTGCGGACGCCCTTGAATGCGATTATTGGGTACAGCGAGCTGCTGCAAGAAGAGGCTCTGGAGCTCGGCGAAGAAGAGTTTGTGATGGATTTGGCAAGCATTAATATGGCAGGCAAGCAGTTGCTCACCATTATTAGTGACATCCTGGATATTTCTAAAATTGAAGCAGGAAAGGTGACTCTTTTTTTGGAGACTTTTGAGGTGCGGAATTTGATCGAGGAGGTTGTTACTACTGTTCAACCCCAGCTAGGGAAAAATGGCAATACTTTGATGGTCAATTGCGATCGCAATATTGGCACGATATATTCCGATTTGTCAAAGCTGCGGCAAGCGCTGTTGAATTTGGTGACCAATGCTGCTAAGTTTACCGATCAAGGCAAAATTACGATTAATGTTTGGAAAGAAGAAGGGGAGGTTTTGCCGCTCGACAATTCCGAAGAACTCTCGGCAGCTTTTTCTCGGTGTCAACAGCCTTCGATCGTCTTTCAAGTAACCGATACCGGTATCGGCATGACTGAGGATCAGGTGTCGAGGCTGTTCGCAGCTTTCGCTCAAGCCGACGATTCTACTACCCGCAAATACGGCGGCACCGGTTTGGGGCTGACAATTAGCCGGAAGTTTTGCCAGATGATGGGCGGGGACATTACGGTTGATAGCGAGTTTGGCTGCGGTTCTAGTTTTACGATCCGGTTGCCGATTGCGGTTACAAGCCCGAAAGAAGCGCAGGACGATCGAGAAACCGCAGAAATGCAGCCGAAGTCTTCCGACGACGATTTAGAAACGAGTGCAGAATCGACTGAAGCGAAGCAAAAAGCAGTGCGATCGCAAGCGCTGGAGCTGCCCAATGCTGCTACTGTCCTAGTTATTGATGACGATCCAGACGCGCGGGATTTGATGACCCGCTGCTTGTCGAAACAGGGATTTCGGGTGCGATCGTCGGCTAGCGGTCAAGGGGGGCTGATGTTGGCTAAGGATTTGCTGCCGGACGCGATTATTCTGGACGTGATGATGCCAAGTATGGACGGCTGGGCGGTGTTGTCGGCGTTGAAAGCCGATCGAGATTTGGTTGATATTCCAGTGATTATGATAACTTTTTTGGACGACCAAAATCAGGGTTTGGAATTGGGAGCGGCGGAGTATGTGAGGAAGCCTGTGGATTACAAGCGCTTTGCTGCTTTATTGAGCAAATATCAGGGT
>NZ_JAUBQR010000064.1:0-29800 GCF_036701385.1 Microcoleus sp. Pol12B4
TGACCTTTGGTTTCAAAGTCGTGCTTGCTTATTTTCAGATATTTAGCCGTCGGTTTAGCAATCTAGACTATAAAAAAAGGAGCTATCCGTTCAATGGAAGACATTGAAAAGGTGCTGGAACAAATTAAAGAATGGGTTCGCAAGCTGATAGAAGGACTGCTGAGTCCCGAACCTGAACCGGAACTCGAACCGATTCGTATTCCTGTCAACCAACCCAGGAATCGCAGGTAGTCCGGACTGAATTAGAAGTTTGAGGTTTGAGGTTTGAGGCGGCAGACTGGTTCTAAATTCCATGTCAAAACTCTCATAGTTTTTGTTGCGCTGGAAATTTTAAAATTGTTAAATATCCTGGTACTTCACGGCCCTAATCTGAATCTATTGGGTCAGCGAGAACCTGGAGTTTATGGTTCTGCGACTTTAAATGATATCAATAAGTTGCTAGAACGAGAAGCGCAAGCCCTCCAGGTTCAAGTCTCAATTCAGCAGTCGAATCATGAAGGGGTCTTGGTGGATGCAATTCACTCGATGTTAGGGCAGCACCAAGGCTTATTGATTAATGCTGGAGCTTATACTCATACGAGTGTGGCAATTAGAGACGCGATCGCCGCGGTGAATATCCCTGCGGTAGAAGTTCATTTGAGCAATATTTACCGGCGGGAAGCTTTTCGGCACCACTCGTTTATCGCAGCGGTGGCGATCGGGCAAATCAGCGGTTTTGGCTCAGAAAGTTATCGGCTGGGGCTGCAAGCTCTAGTTAGTTACCTGATTAAAAATTAAAAATTTACCGATTGTAGCGATCGGATGAGGGCAGGTTTTAGATGGAAAACCAGCCCTTATACGTTTGGGTTGAATTCAAATTAATCACAAGAGTTAGGCAAAGAAGGAAACCAGAAAGAATTCTAAATTACTAATTACCAATTACCAATTACCAATTACTAACAACTTGAGTTAAATTAAAATGCGGCATTCTCTGTTGAGCAAGTTTCAAGGAACCATCCTAGGGGCAGTTTTAGGAGACTCTATAGGCCTGCAATACCAGAGGCAACTCGTGGGTATTCCCCCCCAAACAGAAGACTTGCAGCCGATTTTACAACTGACGAAACACCAACAATTGACCGTAAGTGGGGCAACATTGGCGTTGAATTCTGTCAACAGTAAAATCCCAAGTGGCAAAGACTCATCCGAATCCGGGAGACTTGCGGTAGCGTGTGCTCAAAGTTTAATTCGGTGTAGGGGTTTAGATTTAAAAGATTGGCGCGATACTTGGGAAGCATTTGCCAAGTCGGAAATCTACCATCCCCCCAACAGTGAGTTTCAAACCCTGTTTAACCCTGGTGAAGCTGCCGTTGCTGCGCTGCCATCGGCGATGTTTTTTCACGAAAATAAAGCCAAGCTGCGAGCAAAAATCATGCTGGCGATAGAGGTTTGGCACCACGAAAACCAGCCAGAATGGGAAACAGCAATTTTAGCAGTAGCATATACGATAGCCCGATCTCTTAAAGAAAGACTTGACCCCGCGACAGCGATCGAGCAAACACTTGCTTACCTGAAAACAGATAACGCCTTAACAGAGCTGCTGCTGCAAGTGCAAATACTACTAGAAAAAGGAGCCGATTTAGAAACAGCAGCCACTCATCTGTGCAAAAGCGCCACAGCTTTGCGAGAAAGACAGGGCGAAGGTGAAAAAAAATTACAAACCGAGTCCATTGTCAACCCAGGAAATTTGATTCCTATTGCCTTAGCTTTCTACTGCTTTTTGAGCACCCCAGAAGACTTGCGCTTGTCAGTGGTGCGTGCTGCCCGCTGTGGCATAGCTGGACAAATAACCTGCGCTTTGACGGGAGCTTTGTCTGGATCCTATAACGGCGTTGCTGGGATTCCTGTAGAATGGCGGCAGGTATCTCTGGCTGAGGTTAAATCCCAGCAGCTAGCCGACGGCCGAGAAACTTCGCTTTGGGGAACTGGCAGCGATGCAAAAATTTTAGAGTTAGCAAATAACCTGTTTGCCGTTTGGGCCGGAGTTTACAGACCCGATGCCGGACTGGATTCCGCAGCGCTAGCCCGATCGGTGGCTGCACCTTATGTCATTAGACCTCGTAAAATATAAAGTTTGGAGCTTTTAACGCTAAGGGGAAACCAGAAATTAGCAATTAGTCATTAACAAGTCAAAAGCGAAAGTGGAAGGAGAGCGACCATTAAAAATTAAAAAGTGAAAAATTAAATCGGACGCGCCTACCCCAACAAGCCAGGTTTAAACGAGAATATGGGGTTGGGAAACGAAGAATCTACGGAGAAACAAGTTTTTTAGCGATCGCGCGCGAGTTCTGTTCAAAATAGACAAGGGAAGCAAAGAACCTGCTTGCGTTGTTGGTCACCGTCAGGAAAGCCAAATGCTGGCGATAGTCACGCAAAGCAGCCTGAAGGTTTGAACTCTTCAGCCAGGGTAGTTCGGATAAAATCAATCAAGATGCATAGTCAGAGATTCTGACAAAGCTGCTGGATAACAGTGATATATCTTCGACACAAATGAATACGATCTCCTCATTGATGCGGCAGATTGAGCAGCTAGGGGCTGCGCGCTCACTGCGCCAACACATTGCTAAAGTGCAAAATGGCTGTAGCAAAGCAGATACCGATCGCGCTGGCGAGCCTCTCCTGAGCCGTTTGTCGCGCCAGAAATGGCTTCTTCCCGAGACTTTTACTACTAGATTTACAAGTAAAACCTCCAAATCAAGCCTCAAAAATCAAGCTCGTTCCCCTATGTTGGCGCTGGTCGCGGTAGTTTCTCTAAGTAGCACTCTGGGCCATCGCTTCTACAACCAGCCGAAACTGGATGTGGGGACGAAAGCTCCTCAGACGATTAAGGCTCCTGCTACTGCTAGTATCCCCGATTACAAAACTACTGAAGAACACCGGAAAGCAGCGCGGATCGGGGCTGTAGCGATATTAATGCTGGATTCTGCAGTCGATCAACAAATTTATCGAGAATTGCAACAATTTTTGCAGCAGGGAAGCGAGCTGCGGGAGGCGGTAGGCCCGTTTCCGTTTGCGAGTCCCTCGGTGATCTCAAATGCTGCTCAGATTTACTTGCGGGGCTGTCCCGAGTGGGAGTGGCGAGCTATTGTGGCGCAAGCGGGTGACAAAAGTGCAACTTCCGAGCGATTGAGTTTGGATTCCGGCGCAATTGCTGTGGCAACAGATAACAAGTCTCAGCAAGATGCTATCGCTCAACTGCAAGCTTACAGCCGATCGGTCCGGGCAGCAGACTTTCAAAGTCTGACAGAAAGTATTTCCTCTGCTCGCCGGCGCTATCTCAATGCTGTGGAGGCGCTGGGAAAACCGTCGGTTTTGGGGTTCCCACAGATTTACGATACTTCGCTGTTTGATTTGTCGGATGCAGCTTGGCAGAAAACCCAAACCGGTATGAGTCGGGCGGCAAAAAGGATGGTGGCTCAAGGTATCCCGCAGGGGTTGCCAAAAGAGATTTTGAAAGAAGCTGTGAAGCTGCAAGTGACTGATGAAGTGCCGTTAGAGTCCCAAGGTTTGGCG
This sequence comes from Microcoleus sp. Pol12B4, assembly GCF_036701385.1. NCBI lineage: Bacteria > Bacillati > Cyanobacteriota > Cyanophyceae > Oscillatoriales > Microcoleaceae > Microcoleus > Microcoleus sp. Pol12B4. The sequence goes on from NZ_JAUBQR010000064.1 coordinate 3,550, forward strand.
GTGGAGGGTTTAACAGTGATTTTGCAGCCAAATCTGGTGAGAGATCGCGAGGAAACCAAACAGCTAGCTGAATTAGCAGCGCAAAAGGTTAAACCGGTGATGATTGCAGTAGATCAGGGCGAGATAATTGTTGCCCAAGGACAAGAGATCTCGCAGCAAGATTTCGTGTTGCTGGACTATTTTGGTTTAAGCCGGCGGGGGGTGAATTGGCTGGGGCTGACGGGTTTTGTTTGTTTAGTCGCCGGGGCAATTGCGATCGTACTGCTGGTGGAAAGGCACTACCGGTTGCGCCGGAGAGATCATTTGCTCTTGCTGCTGCTGACTTTGAGCGCGCCGGTGCTGGTGAGTTTGGGGCTGCCTTGGACGAGTTTGCCGGCGATCGGGATTTTAGCGGGCGGCTTCTACGGTTCGGCAGTGGGAGTGACTGTGGTGGGGCTGTTGTCGGCGCTGCTGCCTATTGGCTTAAATGTGGAGTTGATTCATTTGGTGGCTAGCGGGGCGGGGGGATTGCTGGGCGCTTTTATGGCAGGGCGGCTGCGATCGCGCGAGGAATTGGCTCTTTTGGGCTTGGCTGTAGGCTTGACTCAGGGCACGGTTTATCTGGTGGGGACTTTGATTGCCAGCGCGGCTGCCGGTGCGATTTGGTACGTCGTGCTCGGTACGGTGGGCGCGCAAAGTTTAGCAGGTTTGGCTTGGAGCGTTGTGGCGATCGGTATCAGCCCTTATTTGGAACACGTTTTTGACTTGATTACGCCGATCCGACTGGCGGAACTTGCCAATCCCAACCGCCCGCTGTTGAAGAAGTTGGCTGCCGAGGCTCCGGGCACTTTTCAGCACACGCTGTTTGTGGCGAGTTTGGCGGAGGCTGCTGCCCGGGAGCTCGGCTGCAATGTTGAGTTGGTCAGAACTGGCACATTGTACCACGATATTGGAAAAATGCACGACCCCCTCGGATTTTGTGAAAATCAAATGGGCGGGACCAACAAACACGATGAAATAAATGACCCTTGGGCGAGCGCGGAGATTATTAAAAAGCACGTTACCGAGGGCTTGGTGATGGCGCGGAAGCATCGATTGCCGAAGGCGATTCAGGCGTTTATTCCCGAACACCAAGGTACAATGTTAATTGCTTATTTCTACCACCAAGCGCAGCAAATTGCTGCAAAAGAAATAGAAGATTTAAAGAGGGCTTTGCCAGATGCGGGTAATTCAAAGTTAATCATCGCCAGTCGGGAAGTGAGGGAGGAGGATTTTCGCTACGACGGGCCGATTCCGCAGTCGCGGGAAACGGGGATTCTGATGCTGGCGGATTCTTGCGAGGCTGCTTTGCGATCGCTCAAGGATGCTACTCATGAAGAGGCTTTGAATATGGTTAATCGGATTTTGAGGGCTCGCTGGCAGGATAATCAGTTGATTGATTCGGATTTAACGCGGGAGGATATGTCTCTAATTGCCGAGATTTTTGTGCGGGTTTGGGAACAGTTCAATCACAAGCGCATTGCTTACCCCAGTGCAGTTTTCACTCCCAGGTAGGAGGAAATTTTTAGTTAGAAAAAATCAGTTCGCATTTCAGTTGTGAATCAGATTTCATTGCGATTGGCCCGGTAAAACGCCATGCACTTCAGGATTGTGGCTGACAATTACCACAGTTTGTTTGATTCCTCAAAATTCCGAAGAGTCGATATCTCTTTCGCCGGCTAGGTGCGATCGCAATTTTTGCCAGTCTGGGGCATCGATCGCATTTGCAAAAGCGATGATAGTATCTACAACCGCAGCGCCGTCAACAATCCAGCGGATTTGGGGTCGTTCCTACATCACAAATAAATTGTGTGAGTTGTGAGTTTTAAAGATTTTAATTTTTAACCGCAGATGAACGCGGATAAATGCCGATTGTTGATCTTGATTCTATCCCTTGACTCCAGCAGCAGTTTCTGTTGGCACAATGTATTTTTGCAAGAGCAAAAACAGTCCTAAAACTGGAACAATAGAAATAATAGAACCCGCCGCAACTAAACGCCAATCTAAAGAAAATGTCCCGGCTAAATTGGCTACCCCTAAAGGTAAAGTGTAATATTCCGGCCTGTCTAAAACTAGCAGTGGCCACAGAAAGTCGCTCCAAGAACCGATAAATACGAAAATTCCTAGAGTGACTAAAGCTGGCTTAATTGCCGGAATCATGACGTGCCACCAAATGCCTAATTCGCTGCAGCCGTCGATGCGGGCGGCTTCTTCTAGTTCTTTGGGAACTGCTAGGAATGCTTGTCGTAATAAAAATATGCCGAAGGCTGAGGCTAGTCCGGGAAAAATTACACCTAAATAACTATTTTTTAGTCCGAGTTGTACTGTCAATATGTATAGGGGAATCATGACTATTTGGAAAGGAATCATGATTGTGGAAACGATCGTGATTAAGATGGCTTCGCGGCCGCGAAATTTGAGTCGGGCTAAGGGGTAAGCGGCGAGGGCGCAAAAGAGGACGTTGATGCTAACTGTGAGGCCGGCAATTAGGGTGCTGTTGAACAGGTAGCGGCCGAAAGGGTTGGTTTGCCAAACTTTGATGAAGTTTTCGAGGGTTGGCTGTTGTGGCCACAGTTGCGGGGGAAATTGAAAGATGTTTTCGTTGGGGGATTTGAGTGAGGTACTGAGCAGCCACAGCAAGGGAAACAGCATTAAAAGTGCGATCGCGCTCATGATGCTGTACGTCCACAGGGTACTCCACCGCGAGGGAGTGTTGTTTGGGGAATTTGGTTTTTTAGTTTTGAGATTGTTCATTGTTGGGATATGATAATAAGTCCTTGCTTCGTGAGAAGCCTTGTTGTCCATAAGGGGATTATTGCCATGAAACCGTTTATTTACGAAACTATGTACATTCTGCGCCCTGATTTGGGTGAAGAAATGACAGACCAGGCGATCGCTAAATATCAAACTATTTTGCGCGATCAAGGTGCTGAAAACATCGAAACTCAGCACCGTGGCAAGCGCCGTTTGGCTTACGAAATCGGCAAGCACCGGGACGGAGTATACGTTCAAATGAACTATACAGCTCCGGGCGCTGCAATTTTTACCCTGGAGCGCGCGATGCGTCTGAGCGAAGAAGTGATTCGCTATTTGACGATCAAGCAAGATGTGCCAGATGCACCTGAAGCGGAAGCGGAAGCTGAAGTCGCCGAGTAGCATTCGTGTCAACTTAACGTCTTATGTAGTACCAGTCTACTGTCTGAGGATTAGGGCCGCTTATTCCCCGGCACGCATTTCTTAAGGGCTACGCTGTACACACAACTTGAAAAACTAACGTCAGAGCTTTTCGCTCCCCCTGGCATCCTCCTAAAAAAGTGGCTAGGGGGAGCTCTGTAATTGTGGGTACAGCATCGTTTCTTAAGGGCGGGACTGGAAGTTAATTGAAATTATAAGTAGGCAAGCGGGATTAAAGCGAGCTATATAACAATATGTAAACAGGGCTAACTTAGCCACGCTTAGGGCATTTGGATACTTTACAATCATTAACATAATTATGTTTGACAGCGCCTACCTACTTACTAGATTGAGAAAATTACGAAAGTGCTTTAATATTTAAACAGTGAGGATTAAATGCTATCTAAAAAAAATTCATGATTAGAAAAACCGTTCATAGGTTCATCACGTTAGTATTAGCAGGATTTCTCTTGGTGATTAGTGGCGACTGCTGGATCTCGCGAGCTTTAGCACAAATCCATCCTCATGTTTTTTATGTTTCACCAAATGGTAGTGATACAAATAACGGTTCACTTGAGCATCCTTGGTCAACAATTAACCACGCAGCGTCGGTATTAAAAGCGGGTGAAACAGTTTACATTAGGGCGGGAACTTATAGCCTCACCGAACAAATTCAAGCTAAAAGTTCTGGGACAGAAAAGGCTTGGATTACTTATCGAGCCTATCCTGAAGAACGGGTTATTATTAATGCGGATGCAGTTAAAGTAGAGCCTCCCTCTGGTAATAAATCCCATTATCCTCATGATCAAGGTGCATTTTTGTTGCAAAATGTTAGTTATATTAAAGTAGAAAATTTAGAAGTTATCAATTCTCATAATTCTGGAATTACAGTTAGAAACAGCCATTTTATTAACCTTTATAATAATAAAACAGAAAATACGTTTTCCCCAGGTATTGGTGTTTGGTGGGGCGATCACTATAAAATAATGGGAAATACGGTTATTAATGCAAACGACCTGAAGATGGCTGACTTTTTAAATGATTTTCCAGAAGCTCCCCATGAAGCAATTTCAATCGGTGGGGTTGAAAATTTTGAAGTTGCTTATAACTTAGTTAAGGATGGCAAAAAAGAAGGGATTGATGTTAAAGAAAAGAGTAAATATGGAACCGTCCATCATAACTATATTCACCACATGGCACGACAAGGATTATATGTTGATAGTTGGTTTGGAGTCTTAGAAGATGTTGAGGTCTTTAATAATGTGGTTCATGATTGTAATGGGGCAGGATTTGCTTTAGCAGTAGAAGGAGGAGCAGAAGCAAAAAATATTCGATTTCACCATAACTTAATTTATGATAACTGGGGAACCGGAATTCTTTTTGCCCGATGGGGAAATGATGGGTTACGGCATAATATTAAAATTTATAATAATACGGTTCATCATAATGGTTATGGTAAACCGAACCCAGGAGAAAGCTTTTTTTGGATTACTGGAGGGTTATATTTATTTTCTGATAATCTTCAAAATGTTGAAATCAAGAATAATATTTTTAGCAAGAATAGGGGATTTCAAATCGGTTATAGCGATCGCTATTTGGAGGCTAACTCTGACATCGAAAAGATTTTGCGTCAAAAAGATATTGAGATTAGCCAGAACTTAATCTTTGGAGAAAATAGCACCACCCGTTCGATTTATGCTGGATGGCTTCCTGATAACTATGCGAATATCTATGGAACGAATGGAACTGCTGCGATGAGAGAAGAACCTCAATTTATTAATCCTGAAGAAGGGAATTTTTACTTAAAATCTCCGGTCAGTAACCCAACCCCATTAACTGCTAATTCTCAAACATCTCAGATGAGAATGGGAGCTTTTCCCAATGGAGAAAAACCCCATTTTTGGTGGCAGGGTAAGTTCCCACCTCAATTTCCTGATTTACCCCAATAAATCTTCATTAAAATAAGTTGTGTCTGTAAGAATTAATTTTTAATAGTTGTATTAAGTACCTAAACAAAATTAATTACACAACTCAATAATAATGATTTAAGTAGGTAAGCGGGATTAAACCGAGCTATGTAACAATATGTAAACAGGGCTAACTTAGCCACGCTTAGGGCTAAGGATACTTTACAATCCTTGACATAATTGTGTTTGACAGCGCCTACCTACTGAGCTATTTATTAAATTTACTGTTAACTAAGACAAATTCGACTTTCTTGAGAGGTAAAATTCTGCATCTATAACTCTGAACCAAACTATAAAGTTATTTTAGCCGCTAGCAATTAGGTAGCCGCTAAAATGTGGCTCTTATAAGATAAATATTGTCAAATTTTGCTAACGGTTGCTTGAGGTTGGGCCTGAGTCAACCAGCCAAAGCCCGATCGCACTCCCCGCAACCTCGATCGAGATTCTCGCCCCATAGCCCCATTGTAAAGTTTTGTGACAATTTTAATTTGGTAGCTTTAGATACAGAATTGTCTGTTATAGTGATAGAAGAGAAGAAAAAACCAGCCCACAATTAATCTCAAGAATACCGAGGAACCGCATATGTCTACCGAAAATCAAGCTCGCTCTCTGATGATGCGCCACCACCAACTGGTGAAGAACCGGCAGCAATCCATGCTCAACCGCACCGCCACCGAAGTCGGCATGGAAGATACGCACTACTGGGGTCACATTCAAGGCAAACCGCAGCCCAGCTTTCAAGCCAGTTACGATCGCAGCAACGCCACTATGAGCTAGGCAAGCTCAATTTCGACAATTGTCTACGAAGTTATTACCTATAATTTGGAGAAACTCAGTTATGTCAACTCAAGAACAAGCCCGCAACCTGATGATGCGCCATCAACACGTCGTTAAAAACCGTCAGGAATCCATGCTGAGCCGTGTGGCTGCTGAAGTTGGTTTAGATGCTGGTTCTCCAGCGAGTATTGATCGCAAATAACTCCTTTTTTAGACGGCGAGATAGTTGAATCGAGTTTGTTGTTTGCTAGCTAAAAATTAATAATGTCAATTACAAAACCATCGCGACTTCTTCTTGAGTTCTAACTCTAGATTGGAAGCCGCGATTAGTTTTATGGGGAATTGGGAATTGGGAATTGGTAATATCTCGCTCGTACTGCTTGTATAGATAGAGAGCCGTTTGAGCAAAGGGTGAGCTAAACGAGAGTTGGATAGCCTCAAAAGTCTACATCACAAACAATAAAAGAGGTTTGTGCCGATAAACTTGATATAATCCCCTTTCAGCAGATTGAAGGCTACTAGGGAGGTCATCATGTCGGACTGGAAAGAAATTGACGGCGGAGTTACAGCACCCAGAGGGTATCGAGCATCGGGAATTACAGCGGGCTTGAAGCCTTCAGGCTTGCCAGATTTAAGTTTAATTTTGTCAGAGGTAGACGCGATCGCCGCCGGAGTATTCACAACCTCCACTGTCCGGGCCGCTTGCGTGGACTACTGCCGCCAGCGTTTGCAAGCTAAACCCAGCGCCAAAGCAATTTTGTGCAATGCGGGACAAGCTAATGCTGCTACTGGCGAACAAGGTTTGGCAGATGCCCTCGAAAGTGCCAAATTGTTGGGAGAAGCGCTGAATATTCCTCCAGAATCAATTCTTTTGGCCTCCACTGGCGTCATCGGACAGCGGATAAAAATGGAGCCGCTGAGGGCGGGAATTCCCCGATTAGTTGCTGAGGCATCGGAAACTGGTTCCGATGCGGCGGCTAAGGCTATTTGTACGACTGATTTAGTGCCGAAAACGATCGCCCTGGAAACCATGTTTGGCGATCGACCCGTCCGCATCGGCGGCATTTGCAAAGGTTCGGGAATGATTCACCCGAATATGGCAACAATGCTAGCATTTGTAACTTGCGATGCAGCAGTGTCGTCGCATTTGTGGCAAGAAATGCTGAGTCGGGCGGCTAACAGAAGTTTCAATCAAATTACTGTTGACGGCGATACCAGTACCAACGATTCGCTAATTGCTTTGGCAAACGGCCAATCCCGCACGCCCGCAATTACAGAAATGGGGGCGGATGCTGAAAAATTAGAGGCGATGCTGACAGAAGTTTGCGTGCATTTAGCAAAGGCGATCGCCCGTGACGGCGAAGGTGCAACTTGTTTGGTGGAAGTGCAAGTTAGTGGCGCGCTGGATGAAGTTTCTGCGAGTAAAATTGCCAAAACAATTGTCGGTTCTTCTTTGGTGAAAGCTGCTATTTTCGGACGCGATCCGAATTGGGGCAGAATTGCGGCGGCGGCTGGGCGCGCTGGTGTCGCTTTCGATCAAGAGAATTTGCGGATTCAATTGGGGGATTTTTTGATGATGGAAAACGGGCAACCTAAAGAGTTCGATCGCGCGGCTGCAAGTAATTATATGAAAGCGGCTGCGGAGGGGGAATATTTGAAGGCTGATACGGTTGTAATTCAGGTTAGTGTCGGGAATGGCAGCGGTTTTGCGAAAGCTTGGGGATGCGATTTGAGTTACGACTACGTGAAGATTAATGCGGAGTATACGACTTAAAAAAGTTCACGAGGTTACAAGTCCGGGCGGTTAGAAACCGCGCCTACACAAACAAAACCAGACGAGAGCGGGTTAAAGGCAAATTTCACACAATTTAAACTAAACTTCCCCCCGTGGGGGGAAATTTAAAAATTTGAAACCTTTACTCACCGACTTAACCTCAGCTTTTTTGCTCCTCATTTTAAAATCGCTGAAGCCCTTACAAAGATAAGCTTTTTAGGATTTTAACTAAAGATAGCTAAAAATATTATTCAGAATAAGTTTCAATAGTTTTTAAGCTTATTACCAATAAGTCTAATGTATCACCTTTTCCCAAAATTGCTAATGCTTATTGGAACAATTTTGCTAACAGTGTATATAGCTGCTTGTGCGTTTCTGCTGATTCGGCAGAGACAAATGATTTTTAAACCGACCTATGACACTTTAGAATTACCCTCAAATTTTAATCTCAAATATGAAAAAGTTTGGTTTTTGGCAAACAGTAGGTCTAATTCACAAGACAAATTACATGGGTGGTTTATTCCATCGTTAAAACGAGATACAGAAGTTGGAACTATTCTATATTTTCATGGATCTGGAACAAATATTAGCAATCCGATTTATATTCGAGATGTTGCACAGCTCAACAAACTAGGATTTTCTGTCTTTATATTTGATTACCGAGGTTATGGTCAAAGCGGGGGAGATTTTCCCTCTGAATTGAGCATTTATGAAGATGCAGAAAATTCTTTAAGATATTTAACATAAAATAGAAAGATTGCACACCAAAAAATTTATTTGTTTGGGGTTTCCTTAGGTGGAGCAGTTGCGATTAATTTAGCAGTTAAAGAGCCAAGTATAGCGGGACTGATTGTTGTCAGCTCTTTTACCTCTATGCAGGAAGAGGTACTTCATTTAGGTTATAGGATTTTCCCAATTGCATGGATATTAAATCAAAGATTTGACTCCCTTAGTAAGGTTGCATCTCTAAAAATACCTATTTTAATCGTTCATGGTACTTCTGATAAGTCAAATCCAGCTAGTATGAGTCAAAAGCTTTATGATGCAGCACCTCCCCCCAAGCAACTTCTTTTAATTCCCGGTTTTGGGCATGATAATATCTCAGACATGATTGAAAGTCCTCAGTTTAGGGATGGCATGAAAAAATACATTCAGGAGGTTAATGCAACGAAATGAGAATACTTCTTCTTGGGTTCATGTTTCTTATCTGATTACAAAGTTTGAAAACACGCTCTAACCAAAACTATCGGAGACAAACACATACCCACCACCATACCCGACAGCATTATCCACTAATATTAAGCAGTCATTGGTCTGCGGATCGCCACTCTGAGCAAGTCCATAATTAACCACACGCAACAACCGCTGCGGCGTAAACGATTCCAATTCCACAAAATTGCCTGCATCCAGCCATGCTAGTTCTTCTGCTGTTAAACCTTGCCTTACAGCGTCGGGTAATTGACGGGCGGTTTGTGCCATTGTTTGAGATTGCTGCACAAACATATCGCGGGTTGCTAAGATTTGACGGGGAGAAATGCCTAAATCAAAAATTGTCACCTGTTGATTCGCAAACCAGTTTGGATTAGTTCGCAGTTGATTTACCAAGCCAACTCCAGCAGGGCTCGCATTGTGGAGTGCATAGACTTTTAAATCGGCATTACGGCGCAGCATTTCGATTACGGTACTGAAGATGCTGTGGGGATAGCCACTAATACTAAGAATGGCGCAGTTGTTTTCAAAATGGACATTGTTAGCAATGAGGAATTGAGCTATTTCGTCACTGTCACAGATAATTGCGCGATCGAAGCTGTATGCACTGACTTCGCGATCGATGGTGGCGGGCAAAGCCTCTTGACGAGCAGCAGGGAGAAGTTTTTCTAATGTACCGTTTACTGTTTGCCAGTCTCGCAGCCATTTATCGCTCTGCGCTTGATTAACGAGAAATATTTCACCCGTTATCTGTGGGCGATTTTTTTGTGAAATGCCGAGCCAGTAGGAAAATAGCCCTAGTGTAATCGCTACGATGTATCCTGAAGAATAATCAAATATTAGGCTTCCTGAAATGCCCATAACTAAAATAATTCCCCCTAAAATCTGGAGGTTTTTAGCATAATTTCTTCTGCCGCGAATACCTTGAGCAGGAGATTTGCTGTAGTTGAACAAGAGCCATATCCAAATCAAATTGTAAAGAGCGAAGGGAATAACAACTGCGAATTGTGAGGGAAAAAGAGCAAGAGCGAAGTGAAGACCGAAGATGCCCGCAAATACGCTAAAAAAGAAGTAGATAAAAATCCAACTGGTTTCTGGGGCGCGAGATTTAAGCTTTTGGTCAATAAAATACAAAAACTGTTTGTGCGTAAAAAACAACATATTTTGGCTGGAAATCTTTTCGATCGCATTTTTGAAAAACGGATCGGTAAATGCTAATCTTTGATCTGTGACAGCGGTTGGTTCAAACACAAACGGATGGTTGCACTGTTTGCAGCGACCTGAGTTCCTGGTACGATCGCTCAAAATGTTGTCGGTATTACACTGGACGCATTTCATTCCCATTTCGGTTACTCCTGATTGATTTAATTGATTTATATCGTTGGCGGTTGTTTCGGAATGATTTAACCGCAGAGGCCACAGAGGACGCAGAGGAAGAGAAGAGAGATAATAAGTAGAAGGAAGAAGGAAGAAACTATGCCTAATGCCCAATGCCCAATGCCCCAATGCCCTATTAAAATATTTGCCCGTTTAACAAGATAGAATAGTCTTCTCGCTGTCGAATTAATCGATCGCCCTTAGCATCAATCAACACTTCAGCAGGGCGGGGGCGGTGCAGAAAATGTGATGACATCGCATAGCCGTAAGCCCCGCTATCCAAAATCGCGATCGCATCTCCAATTTTGAGTTTCGGTAGCCAACAGTTGCGCCCCAAATAATCCCGCGAATAAGTCGTGTTGCCGCAAATATCCGTTTCATGTCGCGATACATCGTCGGTTTCCCAAGTTGCGATCGCCCGATAGCCCCCGTGCACCGCAGGCACCGATAGATTTGATACAGTCGTATCCACGCCGACAATTTGCCGTAGCTTGCGGGGCGGGACGCCATCGCCCAACCACTTCACCGACACAACTTTCGCAAGCAAAACGCCACAACCTGCGATCGCCGATCGTCCCGGTTCAATCACCAACTCGATCGGGCGAGATAGCGCACTCAATCGTTCAGTAATCGCCGCACCAAACTCACGCCAGTCAAACACCGCACCGCCTCGATAGGGATAGCCAAAACCACCGCCAAAATCGAGGGTTTTCCAATCGGGCAACAGTTGGGCGATCGCAATTAGCCGATCAATCGCCTGCGTAAAAGCACTCGTGGCGTTAGTTCCAGTCCCCCGATAAAAATGCAATCCGGTAATCCTCAACCCCTGCTGCTGCGCGATTTTGTTAGCTTTCTCAAATTCGGCGGCACGTACTCCAATCCGACTGTCTCCCGTCAATTCCGGTGAGTTGAGGCGCAGTCCAATTTCGGCACGGATCGATCGCGGTTGACTCCCGGAATATTCGCAAAAATCTTCGAGTTGCGACAGACTATCGAAGTTAAATCGATCAATCTTCCACTCGATCAATTGCTCAATATCCGCCCTGTTGAGGTTACTGCCGGTGTAGACAATGCGATCGCTCGTAAAACCCGCTTTCAGTCCCAAAAAAACATCCCCCGGTGTATTCGCGTGTAGCCCCCAACCAGCCTGCTGAATCAATTGCAACAGAGCAATATTGCCGTTGGTGACGCTAGCAAAATGAAACTGAACGTGCTGATAGTTGATCGATCGCGTAATATGCTCAAGAGTCTGACGGAGGATATCAGCCTGATACACATACAAGGGCGAACCATAAGTTGACAAAAGTCTCTTGGCTAATGCTTCCGAGAACGGCGGCGAATGTGTTTTGGTTTCATTCTGTAGCAAAGATTCAGTCATATAGAAGAAGGAAGAAGGAAGAAGAAAGAAGGAAGAAGGAAGATTGTAAAATCGAGTGAATAGTAGTCAACAGTCAACAGTCAACAGTCAACAGTCAACAGTCAACTTCCTGCGATATTTCCAAATGCGCTGCCCGATCGCCGGTGGCAACCAAAACACATGATCCAGCGATCGCTTAACCGGAATTTCGCCTAAAACCTCAGTTCGCCATGCCTGCCACATCAGCAGCAGCCAGAGATTATTGCCAATATAGCGATCGCGCATTGCAACTCCGAGTTGTCCCGATAACATCGAGTCGGCCAAATGGGGCTGCCAGCAATTTTGCGATCGCAACAGATTCGGATTCAGCCGATCGCCGATTGCAGCCCAAAACTCCCGGTAATACCAAACCTTCAAGGGCACACCCATCCCGCGCTTTTCCCGCCAGATAATTTCCGGCGGCAGCCAGCGTTCGGAGGCTTTTTTGAGGATGTATTTTTCGCACGCACCTTGCAGTAGCAGCTCTCCTGGCAGTTGAAACGTCCATGCTGTGAGGTCGGGGTCGCAGAAGGGCGATCGCACCCACAAACCGCAAGCAAACGCCAATGCGGTTGCCCTCGGCTGAATATTTTGGGCACCTTTGAGCATCAGCGAAGCGCGCCGCAGCCTCGCTAGGAGGGAAGGACAGGTTTCGGGATCGATCGCGTCTTGCAGGTAAACGCTCAAATCGTGAGACTGGATGCGATCGAGCATTTCTGGCGAAAAAATCTGTTTTTCATAACCATAAAATCGCTGAAATGTCCGCAAATAATGCTTTTCAAAGGTTTCTTTTCCGGCAGGATGTTCTGCACTGTAAACTCCGTTGGCAATCAAAGGTTTGTTTGTCCATCCGGCAAATAGCTGATCGCCATTCTCGCCATTGAATACAACTCGCACGTCTTGCGCCGCTGCTTGTTTGAGCAAAAACAGCGGGGCTGTTGTGCCATCTCCATAGGGTAAATCGAGGGCTTTGGCGGTTGGCCCGATCGCCCGCAACACTGCATCGCCCGTCGCCGCCACTCGGATCAGCGGAATTTGGAAAAAGTCCGCCACCTGTTGGGCGTAGGGCAGTTCGGAATAGGCTTCGACACCAAAATCGAGGGCATAGGCGCGCACTTGCAAGCCTGCTTTCACTAGCAGCGCCGTCACCAGGGAAGAATCGATGCCACCGGAGAGTAAAACGCCTACGGGTTCGTCGATTGGCAAATCGGCTACTTGTCGATCGATCGCCTGTTGCAACAGCCCTTGCAATTGTGCGATCGCCTCATCCTCACGGCGCAGTAGTTGGGGCGCTTCTTGCCAAGCCGATGGCAGCGATTCCCTACGGCATAGCTTCGCCGCGCGTACTTTCGGCAGATCGTTAACATCGGCGATTTCCCAAATCATCTCGCTTCCGGCTGCTACGGATGCAATTTGCTCGATCGGCGTTAACGGCGTGGGCACGTAGGAAAAACAAGCATAGCTGTGTAGGGCGATCCGGCTAATTTGAGGGGAAGCAATCAGCGGTAGCAGCAATTGCATTTGCGTCGAAAACCAAATCGTTTCTCCCAACTGCATCCAGTAAAGCGACACTCGCCCAAACGGATCTCGCCCCAGCCGTAGCTGTTTCGCTTCTACCGCCGCCCAAGCATCTCCCGGTAAATCGGTTGGCCCAAATCGCCCGCAAGCATTCAGCGTCACTGTGTCAGCCGTAAGTACAGATGCAGAGGCGATCGCCCACTCTGATAATTTGCCCTGCCGAATGCAGTAATCTGGGACTAAACGGCTGAGCGTTTTTGTGCAATCGTCCAGTCCCCAATAGCCGATAAAATGTGAAGGTTTGCCGATCGCACCCATCTATTTCACCGTGAAATGTTCACTGCTGATCACGCGCCCATCCAGGGACATCCGAACTTCCCATTTGCCTGGGGCTGCAGCAGATCCGAGATCGTAAAAGCAGTGGGTATTCCAAACCGCAGTATTGATCGTGCGAGTTTGATACCTGCCCTGATGCACAGTTTGACCGCTAGAATTAATCCAGTCGCATTGTAAAGACAACTCACGACCGATCGGAGCATTTTGCAACGTCACCTGGTAGTAGATGCGGGGGTTGATTTGACGGTTGACTTGAGTAAGGCTGTCACCGCCCTTTTGAGATAGGGCAATTCGATCCTCTCCTGCGACAATTTGAGCAGTTTGCTGCTGCTGATTTTGCCCGAACAGCACGTCTATACCGATCGCAGAAATGACAACAACTGTCGAGGCGATCGCGATCCAGCGATTCCGTCGCTGCTGTTTTTCTAGGACTTCGCGACGGCGCATTTGGGCGATCGCATCTTCTAAAAGCTCATCAGGCAGATGCAACTCCCGTAAAATTTCTCTTACCTGATCGGGCTCCAATTCTAACTCGCGCTGCTGCGATAACTTGTCGATTTCAGCGATCACCTGTGCTAACTGAGTTTGAGTGAGTCGAGGTTCCATAAAGTTCACGATTAGTATCTGTAATGTTCTTTCCCACTAGAAAGTTAAATATAGCGATCGCCTCTCTCTCCTCGAACTCAGCGCCCTCTGCGCTCTCTGCGGTTAAATTACTCATATTATTCAATGAACAGCTCTCTAAGTCAATTCATAAAAATCATAACCTTAACCTCATAAAATTCATATTTATAGTCCTGGACGCATGAGTCCTCATGCGAAACCGGTTTTTTTTACGAAAAGACACGTTGCAACCCGCAGATTAGGTAAAAAGCCCGGTTTCTTTGTCGGAGTGCGTCCCGGACTGACTTATATAAAATCCAGACTAGAAAACTCTTCTACTTTTTTTTGGGAATCATTTAAATTCAACTTTCCTGAATCTATTTTTTCCTGTTGGCGATTCAACCAAATTGCGTTTAATCCCGCATTTTTAGCACCACAATAATCTGCTTTGAAGCTGTCGCCGATATGCAACACATTCTCGGCAGTGCAGTTGTGCTTTTGCAAAGCAACAGTAAAAATTTTAGAGTCTGGTTTTGCTGCACCAACCTCGGTAGAAATTGTCACTGATGTGAAATATTCGGCTAAATTTAGTGCTTTTAATACTGGATAAATTCGGTAATCGAAATTCGAGACTACTGCTAATTCAATTCCTTGTTGTTGCCACTTATTTAATGCTGGGAATACGTCTGGATAGACGAACCAAGGTTCGGCGGTGGCAAAATGAGCGTATAGTTCGACAAAGAATTTGGCAAAGTCTGAAAACTCGTGGAAAATGCCTGCTATTTGGAATGCTTTTGCGGAAACTGTTTGCCACCACTCAAATTCTAATTGGGGAATTTTTGCCGCTTCTATCCCTGGAAATGCCATCGGACTTGCTGAGGCGAAGCTTTGGGAAAATGCTGCATTTAACTCTTCACCCTTAACTGTTACTCCAAACCTCTGGGCTATTTGTCCGTATACCTCGCCGACGCTACCGCGAACATCAAATAGTGTACCGGCGGCGTCTAAAAAAATTACTTTGGTCATTTGTTATTTGTTATTTGTTTGTAGTAAGGACTTCAGTCTTGATTGCCTAGGATTTTAGGTTTGAGGACTTCAGTCCTCACTACAAACTTTTTCAGTTGTGAGTTGTTTGCGGATTCACCACACCAGAATGATTGGCAATGTTGCCCGCAGGTTCAAATCTGCCTCCTAAATATTTGGCTAGGAATTCTTCGGCGATCGCAAAAAAGTGCAACCGATTTTCCGGCCGCGCAAATCCGTGTCCTTCGTCTGTATAAAGCACGTATTCTACAGGTTTGCCGGCTTGCTTCATGGCATTGACAATCTGCTCGCTTTCTGCTAGTTTAACTCGCGGGT
Organism: Microcoleus sp. Pol12B4; assembly: GCF_036701385.1. Taxonomy (NCBI): domain Bacteria; kingdom Bacillati; phylum Cyanobacteriota; class Cyanophyceae; order Oscillatoriales; family Microcoleaceae; genus Microcoleus; species Microcoleus sp. Pol12B4. The sequence goes on from NZ_JAUBQR010000064.1 coordinate 19,058, forward strand.
CGTTAGCGCCTTGGGCGATGAGTAAAGGTTTCTGAATGCGATCGACAAAAGATAAAGGCGAGATCGATTTCAAAAATTCTGGTTCTGTTTCCAAATTGCCCACGCGGTGATACAGACTTGCTTTTCTCGGTTCCCAGTAAGGGGGAATAGTTTGCAGCAGCGTAATCAAATTGCTTGGCCCGACAATATCGACGGCGCAGGCAAAAACATCGGGACTAAAAGTCAATCCCACTAAGGCAGCATAACCACCGTAGGAACCGCCCATAATCGCAATTTTATCCTGTTGGGCAATTCCTGTTTCTACCAGCCAATTTACGCCATCTAGCAAGTCGTCGTGCATTTTAGCTGCCCATTCGCGATTCCCGGCATTGAGAAAGGCTTTGCCGTAACCGGTGGAACCGCGAAAATTGATTTGCAAAACGGCGTAACCTCGGTTTGCCAGCCATTGGGCTTGTGGATTGTAACCCCAGGTATCGCGTGCCCAGGGGCCGCCGTGTACTAGCAAGACTGTCGGTACGGGCGTTGAGACACCAACCGGTTTTGTCAGGTAGGCGTGAATCGTTAAACCATCTCTTGCGGTGTAAGAAATGGGTTCCATTGATGATAGTTGTAGCCCTTCCAGTTTAGGTTGATTGCTAAACAGGAAGGTGAAAGCTTTGGAAGTGCGATCGTAGGTATAGTAGTAAACTGGGCTGTCGTCTGTCCTGTAAGCGATTAGCCAAGTGGTATCGGCGAGGTTGCGGCTGGTGATGGAGAATTCGCCGGGGCGAAATTTGCCGAGATTCTCAAAATCCTCTGCTATGCTTTGGTCTAAAATCTGCCACTCTTGCTTGTCCTTGTAGAAGGAAACTGCTTGAATCTCTCGGTTGGTCGGGTGTATCAAAATATCGCCGACATCGTATTCTGGATCAGAGGCGATATCAGTTTCTTGTTTGGTTTCCAAGTCGAGTGCGATCAAACGTTTGGCGTTAGCATCGTGATTGCCGATGATGTAAAGAATTTTGCCGTTTTCTGAGAATATGACGGCACCCCCTTCGTCGTCGGGATCCCAGCGTCGCAAGCTTTCCCAAGACTTATCGGCAGTTTCTCGAAATAGCAATTCTGTACTGCCGTCGGCATTTGTGGCTGTCGCCGCCCGCACTTGAAATTGGGCGTCAGCAATCCAAGTCCAACCCATGATGTTACCAGGGTTGTCGGTGTCGAGTTCAACGGCACCGTTTTGGAGGTTGATGCGGTAAACATCGTGTTTGCGGCGATCGCGGATGTTCATTTCCACTAAAATTTCATTAGGGAAGTTGCGGTCAAGGGCGATCGGATGAGATCGAACACCTTGAAATGGTGTCAAGTCGCGAACCAGGTTTGACTGGATATTGACTGAGAATAAATGCCATTTTTCATCACCATCAATATCTTGCTGATAAATGAGTTCTTCGCCGCTGTAAGTCCAGTAAAAGATGCGAATGCCTCGTTTTTTATCTGCTGTCAGTTGGCGATCGTCTGCTTGACCGACGGTACGCAGTTGCACTTGCAAAACGTTGTGTTCATCTGGTGCAATGTAGGCGAGATACTTGCCGTCGGGTGAAAGTTGGGGGCGGGTTCTTTCAGGATTTCCGAACATAATGTCCCGCTCTATCAACGGTGGAATTTCAGGTTTTGGCTGTTGAAATGTGGAATTTTGCATTTTTTCTCGTGCCTAATATTCTCTGAATCTACACTCCGACAGAAAAAACCAGGTTTTTACCAAATATGCGCGTAGTAGTGAAGTATTTTCGTGAAAAACCCGGTTTGGGAACCGCCCTCATAAGTCCTACAATCAATAATCAACCGTCAACTTTCAACAGTTAACAGTCTACAATCAACTAACTTTTAAGCAAATCCTGAATCGGTTTACTAATCCAATTAAAACCAACTTTTAGCTGATGATCAAATGTTGGCATCCGATATAGATAAGCTAAGCGGCGAGCAATGTGGGCTAGTTGTCCGTCGAGTTTAATTCCTAAACCAGCGAGGGTGGCGTTGTCAATTCCTAATGTCATCATTTCTCCGAGCGGCTGATAGCGGAAAGGAAGTAATGGGCGGCCGGTGAGGGAAGCCCAAATGTTCCATGCGGTGTAGTCAGCTTGCTGGAAGGCTGTTTGGGCTGTTCCGGGGACTTTTTGATTAGTTGCATCGTGACATTCTGCTAAGTCTCCCAAGGCAAATATATCTGGATGGTCGATAATTTGCATTTGCGAATTGACTATTAATTGACCGCGGCGGTTTTGTTTGAGGGGTAGCGATCGCACGGCTTGACTAACTTGAGTTCCTACTGTCCACAGCACTATGTCTACGGGCAGAACATCTAATTGTCCTTTGTAAAGTAAGGATATTGTGTCCGCTTCGATCGCCTCTACTTCTGTTTCTAAGTCGAGCCACACTTTCCGTTTTTCTAAAGCTTGGCTGGCTGCTTCGCGGTTAAACTCCGGTGATGTCCGCAGAATCATGTCGCTTTGCTCGACTAACCGCACGCGACCTTTGTCTCCGAGTCGATCGGCTAATTTACAAGCTAATTCTACTCCCGAATAACCGGCGCCGACGATCGCAACCCGAATTTTGTCGGTGTTGCTGGCTTCTAAAAACCGCAGTCTTTCTTCTAAGCGGTAGGCGTCGTCGAGGGTGCGAAATGAGTAAGCGTATTCAACGGCACCTTTGACCATATCTAGGGGAGTTTCGCCGCCTAAAGCTAACACAAGGCGATCGCACGGAATTTCTGGCCCGTCGTGCAACTGCACTCGTTTTTCCTCCACATCGATGCCGGAGACAGTACCCTGACAAAAGCGCACACCTGTGTTCTGCAAGAGTTCGGCAAACGGTGGGGCAATTTCCCAGGTTTGGAGTTCGTCGGTCAGCAGTTCGTACAGCAGGGGAACGAACAAAAATCGATCGCGACGGTCAACTAGGACTATTTCGGGTTTTTCGGTTTTGGAGAAGGGTAACTGACTCAAGCGCAGGGCTGTGTAGAGTCCGCCGAAGCCTCCGCCGAGAATGCAAATCCGGGGTTGTTGTTGAGTCATGATGTTTTGTTTGAGGGGCTCACGGTAGCAAGGAAACTTATCTTATTCTAACGAGAGTGAGGGAGTGGGGAAGGGGGAGAGTGCGGGAGTGGGGGAGTTGGACAGTCGGAAAGTGGGAAAATCTTCCCTCTTTCCCTCGAACCTCAACATCCATCGGTTAAATCCGTTAAACTCACATCTTGGACCATTCTCAATAAGGCAGGACTTACGCACTCAAGGGCCTTAAATCAAAGGTTTGAGATTGCTTAACTACGTTTGCAATGACAGAAAATCGTAGTAGCTGCGTCTAGGAATATAAGGATTTTAGGGGAGGGATCTCCTGCCCAACCCCTACTCCCCATAAGAAATTCATTCTTTGTGGAACAGGCCGTCGGGCCTTTTAAGCGAGAATGGTGCAACATCTCACTGAAATGCGTTGAATCCGTTAGACAATAGGTTTCCGAACAGTTTTCTACATCTCTAGCCTTGATTAGGTTTACCTATTACCCGCCCTCAAATTTTCTGAATGTTCGCAGAACTAATTTTGTACTATATTAGTTTATAACGAATTATTTCGCACATTAAATTCACTTTTTATAGGGTCATCTACTCTACCACTTGCCCCCGCACTCACAAGTGAAAAAAAAACCATGCAAATTTCTTCCAATTCTTCTAAATTTAAGAACGGCGATCATAATAACGAAGACGTCTCATCTTTGTTAAAAAGCGAAGAACGATATAAAAATTTAGTAGCTAATATTCCCGGTGCTGTCTACCGCTGTACCTGCGAGTATATGGACGACGGAGAATTAACACGGACAATGGCGTTTTTGAGCGAGGCTGTTCAAGAAATATCAGGCTATCCCTCTTCTGATTTTATCAACGATCGCGTCCGTTCCTTGGCAAGCATTATCCATCCTCAAGACCGCAAAAATGTGGATGCTACTGTCAAAAAAAGTGTAGCAACTAGAACTCCGTACATCCTTGAATACCGCATTGTCCGGGCTGACGGCGAAATTAGCTGGGTTTACGAAAAAGGTCAAGCTGTTTGTGAGGCCGAGGAGGGTAGAGGAAGACAAGAGAGACAAGGGGAAATTGAGGGCTTTTTGTCGGCTGTGGTTCCGCCGCTTTCGCCGAGCACAAGTTCTCTGTGTCGGGTTGTCTATCTCGACGGAGTAATTTTGGATATTACTGAACGAAAGCGAGCTGAGGAAAATCTGCGAAACACTCAAGAGTTTCTGAATGCGGTATTGCAAAATCTGCCGATTAGCGTCTTTATTAAAGATGCTGTCGAGCAAAAATTTATTTATTGGAATACTGCTAGCGAAGAATTGTTTGGCTATTCCAGGGATGAAGTGCTCTTAAACAATGCTGCTGACTTGTTGACCTCAGAGGAGGCAAATTACTTGCAAGCACAAGATTTAGAAGTGCTAGCAACGAGAAAAGGTGTCGATTTGCCAGAAGAAACTATCCAACTTCCCCACCGGGGAAAGCGGATTTTGCACACGAAAAAAGTTCCTTTGTTTGACGATTCGGGCGCGCCTAAGTACATTCTGGGTATTGCTGAAGATATTACGGAAAGAAAAAAAAATGAAACCGAATTGTCGCGCTTGGCTATTGTGGCTCAAAAAACGCAAAATGGTGTGATCATTACTGATGCTCAAGGCTGCATTGAATGGGTAAATGAAGGATTTACTCGGATTAGTGGTTATGTGCTGGCAGAAATGCAGGGAAAAAAACCGGGTGATGTACTGCAAGGCTCTCAAACAGACCCGCTAACTATTGCTCAACTGCGATCGGCTTTGGCTGCAGGTGTGCCGTTTAATCAGGAAATCTACAATTACAAAAAGGATGGAAAGGGTTATTGGGTGGCGCTTTCGATCGCCCCAATTTATGAAGAAAATGGTGAACTCGAAGGTTTTATTGCGGTGCAAACTGATATTACCGATCGTAAGCAAGCAGAGGCAACAGTCAGGGAAAGCGAGAGTTATTATCGCTGCATTGTCGAGACGGCTTCGGAGGGTGTTTGGATGTTTGATCGCGAAAGCATCACGACTTTTGCTAACTCTCGGATGGCCGAAATGCTGGGGTATACTGTAGAGGAAATGCAGGGGCGATCGCTATTTGAGTTTATAGACTGCGAGTCTAGGAAAATAGCAGAAAGTTACGTGCAGCGCAGGCGGCAAGGCATTCGCGAACGACACGATTTTAAGTTTACTCGCAAAGACGGATCTCACTTGTGGGCGATCGTCTCGGCGACGCCGATGTTCGACGCTGAGGGCCAATTTTCCGGGGTATTGCGGATGATTACCGATATTAGCGATCGCAAACAAGCAGAAGCAGAATTGCGCCAAACTCTCAAAGAGTTGGAATTTGAAAAATTTGCTTTGGATCAATCGGCAATTGTCTCGAATACCGACGAATTCGGAGCAATTACCTATGTCAACGATCAATTTTGCGAACAATTTAAATATTCCCGAGAAGAACTGATTGGCAAAACTCACAGACTTGTCAATTCTGGCTATCACCCAGCAGATTTTTTCAAGAAACTTTGGTCAACCATCCGTCAGGGAAAGGTTTGGCGGGGAGAAATGAAAAATAAAGCTAAAGACGGTACATTATTCTGGTTGGATACTACGATTGTACCTTGCTTAAATACCAGCGGAGAACCCCATCAATATGTAGCAATTCGCAAAGATATTACCAATCGCAAACAGGCCGAAGAAGCGGTGCAGCTTTCCGAAAGTCAATTGAGGAGTAAGAATCAAGAACTGGCCAAAGCCCTGCGGGAAGTGCATAAAACTCAAAGCATGATGGTTCAAAATGAAAAAATGGTAAGTTTGGGGCAATTAGTCGCTGGCGTTGCTCACGAAATCAACAATCCAGTTAGCTTTATTTACGGCAACGTCATGCACGCTGACGATTACTTTAAAGACTTGCTAAAAATGCTGCAACTTTACCAGCAGGAATACCCGAACCCAACACCGGCAATTCAACAAGAGATAGATGATGTAGATTTAAATTTTCTGCTCAAAGATTTGCCTAACCTGTTAAATTCGATGAAAATGGGAGCCGAGCGAATTCGCCAAATTGTGCTGTCATTAAAGAATTTTTCGCGATTAGATGAAGCCGAACAAAAGCAGGTGGATATTCACGAAGGGATTGAAAGCACTTTGTTGATTTTGCAGCACAGGTTGAAAGAAACGGCAGGGCGTCCTAAAATTGTGCTGCTCAAAGAGTTCGGGAATTTGCCCCGCGTACAGTGTTATGCAGGACAGTTGAATCAGGTTTTTATGAATATTATTGGCAATGCAATTGATGCTTTGGAAGAGGCAATGGAGACTGGACAGTGGGCAGAGGGACAACTGGCGCCTATTCCTTATTGTCCTTCGCCGACGCTGCGGATTTGTACGGATGTAAAATATGAACAGGATGCTTTGATGCAAGCAGATTCTGCTGTTGCTGATGATTCAATGCGGCATCCTTCTCATATTGTGATTCGGATTGCAGACAACGGGCCGGGGATTCCGATAGATGTTCACAAAAGGCTGTTCGATCCGTTTTTTACTACGAAAGAACCTGGTAAAGGTACTGGTTTGGGGCTGTCTATCAGCTATCAAATTGTGGTAGAAAAGCACGGCGGGCTGCTTAAGTGCGATTCTGCCCCGGGTCAAGGCACGGAATTTGCGATCGAGATTCCTGTGGGCAATAGTCAGTAGTTATTTACTACCAATGCCCAATGTCCAATGCCCAATGTCCAATTCCTAATTCCTAATTCCCCATAACCATGAAATATAGCGTAATTTACGACGGCAATTGCAATCTCTGCGTTACCTTGGTGCAGTTACTAGAAAATTTAGATAAAGGCCAGAATTTTGAGTATATTTCCATGCAAGATCTAGAGGAATTAGAGCGCTTTGGAATAACTTCTGGTGACTGCGAAATGGGGATGATTTTGATAGATGCAGAGAATCCAGAACGTCGCTGGCAGGGCAGCGATGCGGCGGAGGAAATCGGACGGATATTGCCTGCTGGTGAGGTGTTTGTGGCTGCTTATCGGGCAATGCCGGGGATGAAGTGGATGGGCGATCGCGTCTACGAACAAGTCCGCGATAACCGCTATACTTTGTTTGGCAAGCGATCGACTACTTACAAATCTGTTTATCCGGTTGGCTGTAGATCGATCGACAATTGCGATAATAGCAAGGACTAAAGTCCTTACTACAAACAGGTTCGCAGTGAAAACTGAAGTCCTCAAAAAGATTAATTAAACAAATCGAATATCTGCTGGCAAAAGTCTTTGAGTTTTTGCGCCGACTCCACCGCAGGTTCGGTTTGGCCGAGAAAATTCCAATTTTCCACGGTGGAAAAGTGCCACTGCTGACCGCTATGATCGTAACCGGCTGCCTCAACTCCGATCGCCCGCCGATATCCTTCCACCGGATCTTGGTAAAATCGGATTTGAATCAAAATGCTGCGGCTTTGCAACAAGCGACTTCTACCGGGAAAATGGAAGCCAATGTCGATCGAATCTGGATCTACAAGTTCTCTGGTATCCTGGTCATTCATCCAAGGTTTCAAATCGACTTTTGCATCCGGGAATTCGGACTTGAATAAATTAACAACCGCAGCAATTTTGCTGGCAACTTCTATATTTTTGGCTTGTTCGGCAGCGTTCACTCGAAAAACTCCTATCAAATACAGTTATTACATGATTTAGCTAACAATGTAACTGCATACTGCCTGCTTTAAACAGTGAACTGTGGACTATTTGATAGATATTTAGGAATTGACAAATTTCCAAGTGTATGTTAAGCACAAGTCATACCATTTGAGATTTGAGATGTGAGATTAAACAGTTGGCAATGACTGATTGCGTAAGCGTGGTGAATAAATTTTATCAAAGCGGCAGGGCGATCGCAAATTCTGAACCTTCTCCCAGCACCGATTCGCAAGTGAGTTTACCGCCGTGGGTTTCTTCCACAATTTGCCTGCTGATAGACAACCCCAAACCCGTACCTTTCCCTACTCCTTTGGTAGTAAATAAATGGTCAAATATTTTCGACTTGATCTCCGATGACATCCCTTGACCGTTATCTTTGATTGTAATCACCACGCTGTTGTTATCCTCCGAGAGTTGAGTGATAATGGCGATCGTATTCGGTAAAGCTTCAATTTCCGCGTAAGTACGACCCTGATTGAATTCGTCAAAACACTCGATCGCATTTGCCAGCAAATTCATAAATACCTGATTTAGTTGCCCAAAATAACATTTAACTGGCGGGATATCTCCGTATTCTTTGATAATTTTAATCGCGGGGCGAGTATCTGTAGCTTTCAGACGATACTGTAAAATCATCAAAGTGCTGTCGATGCCCTCATGAATATTTGCTGACACTTTATTCGCACTGTCAGCGCGGGAAAAAGTCCGCAAAGACTTGCTAATATTGCGGATTCGCTCTGTACCTGATTTCATAGATAAAAGCATTTTCGGCAAATCTTCGATCAAATATTCTAAATCAATCTCCGATGCTTTATCCTCTAACTCATCTCCAGGATTAGGAAATTTTTCTTGGTAAAGTTGTAAGCAATCAATCAAATCTAAGCTAGCCTCAGCAGCAGCATCAAGATTGCCCGCAATAAAACCGAGCGGATTGTTAATTTCGTGAGCAACCCCTGCAATCAAGTTGCCGAGAGCCGACATTTTTTCGCTTTGAATGAGTTGCAGTTGCGCCTGTTGTAATTCATTAAAAGATTTTTCTAACTGTTGAGATTTTTCTTTTTCGCGCGCGTACAAACCAGCATTTTCTACAGCAATAGCAACTTGAGAAATTAACACTTTGAATACTTCTACTCTCTCTGCTGTAAAAGCCCCTACTGTCAAAGCATTTTCGAGATAAATTATTCCGCGCCGCTGAGATTGATAAATAATAGGCAAACAGAGAATTGATTTGGGTTGATATTTCTGAATGTAGGTATCTACATTAAAAGGTTCGGCGACAGTCGCATTATCTAAAACCAGATGCTTTTGACTGCGGTGTACATAATTAATCACAGACAGGGGAACATCTTGACGATTTTCTACGGGAATAGAGGATAAAAGTGTCACTTGATCCTCCGCAAAAGTGCCAGTAGCTTCTATGCAGAGAATATCATTTTTCAGCAGCAGGAACACTACTTTTTGAGCCGCCGCATTTTCTAAAATAATTTTGATTAATTTGGTCAACAATTTTTCTAGAACAATTTCACCGTTAATGGCTTGCGCCGACTTAATAAAAGTAGCTAAGTCTAAGAAATCGCCTAAACTACTACTGGTAGTATTTCCAGTAGCAGTGCGGGTGACATCGAGGGTTGGTGTTGGAATTATGCGCGTCTGTGCTACTAAGAAAGGATGTGTTAATTCTAAGTGTTTAACTTTAGCTATGGCTCCCCAATCGATATATCCATAATAGGCTTTAGTCAGATATCCTTGAGAAACTATCTCTTTACCCAAAGCTTGATAAAATTCTCCTGCTAATTCATAGGCTAATGCTTCCTCTTGAATGTAACCGTTTTTGGCTGCTCCATCAATTGCGCGATCGTACAATTCCATTGCTTCGGTATTTTGCCCCAAAACTCGCGCTGTTTCCGCTGCTACCAAGTCGTATTTGTGTTGATAATTCATCGGAGCCTGAACTGCCCATTTTTTCATCTTTTTTTGGTTTTGTAGAATTTTTTTTAGATATTGCTTTTGCTCCCCTCTGTCAGCTTGGGGATACAAAGCGAGGAGACTGAGAGACAAGTAAAAATTATTCACGGAAACTACATAAAGTCCGGATGCGGCTTCTGCATATTTGTCAAATAACCTTGAATTTTCCCATGCTTGCGCGTAGTTTCCGAAGATAAAATTAAGCATAGTTTTGGCATTGTAAACCAAACAAACTACCATAAAGCTTTTAGCTTCTATTAAAATTTGGAGGGTGGTGAATTCATTGAAACTCTCCCCAACTAAATTGCATGGTTCGACAGTTGTGCTACACAAATTGAGGGCTGTCTGTCTCTCTACACTTATATACTGTACAGCCATTTCTAGTTGAGATTGCTGCATTAATTTCACATACTTACCAGTCTCCTGTTCAACCAGATCAAGACGCTCTCCCATCGACAGTTTATAAGTACAATATATATTAATAGAATAAGCCGCATATTCTAACTCTCCAGTTTCCATCCCGGTTTGAAAACCTTCCTTGATATCGCCTAATCCTGACTTAAGATCGGTTTTCCATGGTTGAATAAAAGAACCAAAGACTGCATAAACTCTACTTTTGATTGAACGGGATGGAAATTTGCCTAACAGCCTAATTGCTAGTTGGCCGAATTGGTATGCCAAACTAATGTCGCCTAGTCTGCACAGAATTACGCCATAATAAACGTAGGCAATACTTGCATAAGGCGAATTGCCATATTTAATGCACAGCTTGACCATGCTAAATGTAAGCAGCGGTACCAGTAGGGGTTTTGCCTGAATAGCACTGCTGAGAATCCCTGATAAAATCCGCATGGCTGCTTGTTTGTCGGGATCTGTCATTTCTGGCAAGTTAGCTAAATCCTCAATTCGTTTCAATCCTAAGCTCAGTTTTGTATTAATCAGTCCCGCCACAATATTTAGCGCCTTGGGATTTTGAGGAAAAGAAATGCCTAACAGTTTCAGGACTTCCAGTCCTGTATTGAG
>NZ_JAUBQR010000065.1:0-29640 GCF_036701385.1 Microcoleus sp. Pol12B4
GCGTTAATTTCCCGGCTGCAAACGGCTAAATTTCCGTCTATGGGTTCGATTTCTTGCTCGCCCAGCCACAAAGCTGCAGCTTTGTCCAATTCAAAGGTAGCTTCCAATATTGCTCGCGCTGCTCCGGTGCGAATCGATCGGCGATCGACTTTCCCGCCCAATACAGCATCGATCGCATCTAGGATAATCGATTTACCAGCGCCGGTTTCCCCTGTAAATACGTTCAAACTCGGGCCAAATTCTATATCCAGGCAGTCAATTAAAGCAAAGTTTTCTATTCTGAGGGATATTAACATAGGGGATTAGGAATTGGGAATTGGGAATTGGGCATCGGGCATCGGGCATCGGGCATTGGCTCCTCCACTATCGGGCGCGTCGAATTCCCCTAGTCCAATTTTCATTTTTAATTAGAATACTTTTGATTTTGCCATTATTGATGGAGTCTCAACCTTAATGCAAAATAAATTTCTGGTTCCCATTGCTCTATTAAGTGTTGTCTTGATTGGAGCTTTTGGGTGGAATCTGCACCAAGACAAGCAGCGAGTCCATGAATTAACCCTGGCGACTGGAGCGAAAAGCGGGAATTATTATCCTTTCGGGCAGGCAATTGCTGAGGTAGTTACGCAACAAAATCCGCGTCTGCGAATTCGAGTTATTGAGAGTCAAGGTGCTGAGGAAAATATGCGCTGGCTTGAGGCAAATGAGGTGCAGTTAGCGATCGTGCAGAACAATACAGAGGGAGGGCCTTCTGCAAGGGTAGTGGCTGCTTTGTTTAAGGAGGTTTTTCACTTAATTGTTTCGGAAAAGTCTGGTATTCAAAATGTTGCTGATTTACAGGGAAAAAATATTGCGCTGATGGCTGAAGGCAGCGGTTCTTATACTTCTTTTTGGTTGGTCAGCAAACATTACGGTTTGAAAGAAAGCGATTTTAAGTTTACTGCTGGCTCTTGGGATGACGCTACTAAGTTGTTTGCTAGTGGCGAGGTTGATGCTATTTTTAGGGTGCTACCTCCGGGGAGCAATGTTGTTAGCGATTTATTGAAGAATACCCGGGGCAAGTTGGTGCCGATTGACCAAGGAGCTGCGATTAGAATTCAAGTACCTTATCTGGAAGCTGATGTGATTCCTAAAGGTACTTACAAGGCAGATCCTGCGGTTCCAGATGCGGATTTACCCAGCGTTGGAGTGCAGGCTAATCTGCTGGCTGGGGAGGATCTAGATCCGATAATCGTCAAGGAAATTACGCGAATTTTGTTCGAGTACCGTCGCAACTTGGTAGCTGCTAATTCGCTGGGAGCTATGATTAGTCAGCCGGGAGGCAGTGGGAGTTTGTCTTTGCCCGTTCATGAGGGGGCTCAGGCTTATTACGATCGCGAAAAGCCGGATTTTGTTGCTGCTAATTCTGATGCTATCGGTTTGTTTTTGTCCATCGGCACTCTTTTGGCTTCTTGGCTTTGGCAGTTGCGATCGCGCTTTTTGCAGAAACAAAAAAATCGAGCTGATAAATTTAATTTGGATATTTTAAGTTTGATCCAACAAATTCGCCAAGCGACAGCTTTGGAAGAAATCGAACGGTTGCAGGCAGAGTTATTTAATATTTTTAATCAAGTGATTGTGGATTTGGATGAAGATCGGATTGATTCAGAATCTTTTCAAGGTTTTACTTTTACTTGGGAAACTGCGATTAAGATTGCAAGCGAGCGAGAAAAAATGTTGCGGAAGGTGCAGTTTGTTCCCAATAGTTTAGAATCTGATGCCTCTCTTATCAAAGAGCGGGAGATTTAATTTCTATTCCTCGTTGGCACTTGGGCTTGAGTGCCGGGAGGTTCTTAGTTGCGCTCTTTGCACCGCAAAGTTTGTAGTTGGGATCAAGTCCTAAAGCGCAACTACAAACGGAATGGCTGCGTAATTCAGCAATTTCTACTCCTTTGAGCCGATGAAGCCTAAGTGTTTCCAAGCAGCGGCTGTGGCAATTCTGCCGCGACTTGTGCGCTGCAAAAATCCAATTTGCATTAAGTACGGTTCGTATACATCCTCAATTGTTTGAGTGTCTTCTCCTGTGGAAGCTGCGAGAGTTTCTAAACCCACCGGTCCGCCGTTAAAGTTTTCGATCATTGCTGTCAAAAGGCATCGATCTGTCCAATCCAAACCAAGTGGATCGACGTTAAACAGTTCTAGGGCGACTGAGGCAACTTCGCCATTAATGGGCTTTAAGTTTTTGACTTCGCTGTAGTCTCTAACTCGCCGCAGCAAGCGATTAGCGATCCGGGGGGTTCCGCGCGCTCGGCGGGCAATTTCTGTGGCTCCTTCTGGGGTGATTTGAGTGTCGAGAACTTGGGCACTTCTTTGGACAATTAGACTAAGTTCGTCTATTTCGTAGTAGCGCAATCTTTGGATCAAGCCGAAACGATCGCGCAACGGAGATGTCAGCGATCCAACTTTTGTGGTTGCTCCTACTAAGGTAAAGGGTTTTAGGGGAATGCTGCGGATCTTGGCGCTTTTGCCTTGACCGATCGTAATATCTAACCGACAGTCTTCCATCGCCGGATAGAGGATTTCTTCTGTAACTTTAGATAAACGGTGGATTTCGTCGATAAACAGCACGTCGCCTGCTTTGAGGTTGATCAGCAATCCGACAATATCTCGCGGTTTTTCTAACGCTGGGGCGGTGGTGATTTTGCATTCAACTTCCATTTCTGCTGCTAGAATTAGCGACATTGTGGTTTTGCCCAACCCTGGCGGCCCGTAGAGTAACAGGTGATCCATAGGTTCGCCGCGAGATTTTGCGGCTGCAATTGCGATCGCCAAAACTTCTCTCAAGTCTTTTTGCCCGATGTATTCAGCTAGCCGTTGGGGTCGGATTTTGTCGTCTTGTTTGCTGTTGATTTCGTCGGGTAACTCTTGCGCTTCTACCAGAGATTCTGCCTGGGGTTTGGCGGCTTTTTTGCGACGGGCCGGGGCTATGTCTTCAGGTAGATTTGGATCGGGAGGCTGTTGTTTGGAGGATATAATAGCCATATTTATCTGCGTTCGGGCAGCGGGAATTGTTTACACTTGTTAGCAGAATCTTTAAAATTATTGAGTTCGTTATGAGTATTCCATCTTCTTTATTAGCATCCGAAAGCATAACTTTTGAGGGGGCGATCGAGCTGACTCAATCTTTACTGTCGTTCATGGAGGCCGATCGACTTTTACAAGCCGACATCCAGCAAGCTGTTACATCTCTGGTGAAAACACAGAACGGTGCTAGGGGGTTTTTTGTCACCTATCTAACGGACGATCGACAGGAGGCAGATCACCCGTCACCCGGAGTAGTCGAGGCGCTGCGATCGGCTCCTGAGATCGTAGCAGAACTGCTGGTGAAAAATTTGGCGATGTCGGCGGCAATGGTTGTACATCATTCGCGCCAGCAAAAGGAGGAAATGGCGGCCGATTCTGCTAGAGTGCAGGAGCGATCGCGCAATTTAATTCAAATGCTCCAAATCCCAGCCTGTCAAACTTTAGCGTCGCAAATGCTAGAAAGTTTGCAGAATGCCAACGGCGAGTATGAAAAATTTTTCCAGCGGTGGGGCTACGACAACGAGCAAAAACTAGCGATCGGTTCGGCAGTTCGATCGGCGATCGGCTAAAATAACCTCCGAAGGAAGGGGAAAGAAGAAAGAAGGAAGAAGCCTAACCCAGGGTGGCAGATGCTTGCTCAAAACGACGGGGCTGTGGAATAATTGCGGTTTAGCAAAAGCTGCACAATTGTAGCTTGAGTTGATTTAGGTGTGAAGCTAGTGAACGAGGGCGAAAAAATTGCAGAGAACTGTGAAAGGAGTTGCCCAAAAGGCCCGAAGGCTGGGCCGGCGACGGCCGGCAAATACGCCCCGGCGGTTGGCGAAGCTGAATCTGCTGGCAACATTGGTGCGCCGGGACTTGGAAGCTCAATACAAAGGCTCGATTCTGGGCAATTTGTGGCCGCTGCTGAATCAGCTATCGCAATTGGTGATTTACACATACGTATTTTCGATCGTCCTCAAGGTAAAGCTGAGCCTTGCAGGCTTCCCAGAAAACAGCGACATTACATTTGGAGTCTGGTTGTTTGCAGGTTTGCTGCCTTGGACTGCCTTCACCAGCGGTTTGATCAAGTCGGCAGTATCGGTGGTGGGACAGCCGAATTTAGTGAAAAAAGTGGTATTTCCTCTCGGTTTGCTGCCCCTAGTGCCGATTTTTACAGCTTTTCTTGAAAGTTCTCTGGGTTTGGCAGCTTTGATTGTGATAGTAGCAGTGTCGTCGCAAAAGCTCAACGCTACTTTATGCTTGCTGCCGCTGGTGTGGGTGCCTCAATTGCTGATAACTGCTGGTTTGGGATATTTGACAGCGGGCTTGACTGTATTTTTGCGAGACATTCCTCAGACATTAGGTGTTATTCTAAATTTTTGGTTTTATTTGACGCCGATCGTCTACCCAGCATCAATCATCCCCCAAGAGTGGCGAGCGTGGATATTTTGGCTGAATCCAATGGCCGCCATCTCGGAGGTTTATCGAGACCTCATACTGCTTGGAGAAGTTAAGCATTGGGGCGAATGGGGTGTCGCCACGCTAATTTCTGCTGCTATATTTTGTGGAGGTTTGGCGGTTTATCGGCGTTTGCGTCCCGCTTTTGCTGACGTGCTGTAAATATTGTTTGATATCTACAGTTCATCTAAAATCTAAAATCCAGGGTGCTGTAAATTTGTTTGATATCTACAGTCAATCTAAAATCTAAAATCTAAAATCGATTGGGCTGTAAATATGTTTGAGATTTCAAGTCAATCTAAAATCTAAAATCTAAAATCTAAAATCGATTGACTGCCGCCAATGACAGAAAATGTAATTTCACTAAAAAATGTTTCCAAATGCTTTAAGCGGTACGATCGTCCAGGAGACCGCTTAAAGGAAATTATTTACCCCAGCCAAAAACTGGCTGACGAATTTTGGGCCCTACACGACATCAATCTGGAAATTCCTCAAGGACAAACTCTGGGAATCGTCGGTCGCAATGGTTCGGGAAAAAGCACTCTCCTGCAAATAATTGTGGGGACGCTGACCCCTACCGCAGGAAGCGTGGATGTTAAAGGCAGAGTCTCCGCTTTGTTGGAACTCGGAAGCGGGTTTAACCCAGAGTTTACCGGGCGGCAAAATGTATTTTTTAACGCTCAGTTACTGGGATTCACTCAAAAAGAAACTGAAGAAAAATTTGACGATATAGCTGCTTTTGCTGATATTGGCGATTTCATTGAACAGCCAGTCAAGACTTATTCTAGCGGTATGTTTGTCAGGCTAGCTTTTGCTGTTGCGACTAGCGTCGAGCCAGATATTTTGGTTGTTGACGAGGCGCTTTCGGTAGGCGACGAAGCTTTTCAACGCAAGTGTTTTGCCCGCTTGCAAAGCATTCAGGAAGGTGGCGGAACAATTTTATTTGTATCTCACGCGGCTACTTCTGTGGTGCAACTTTGTACGTCTGCGATTTTAATGGATAGCGGTGAATTGCTGCTCGCTCACACGCCGAAGGTGGTAATTTCTAAGTATCAAAAGCTGATTTATGCCGATCCGGATCAGGTTCTGGGGTTGAAGTCAGATATTCGAACTCTGAACCAACTGACTAAACAGGAAAGTCAAGACCAGCTTCAGGATGCTAATTTAGAAAGCACAAAGAGGGAAGTTAAACCGGAGCACCATCTCTCTAAACCCAAGGAATATTATGATGAATTTTACGATCCAGGGATGATACCGTCGAATACGGTAAGGTATCCGTCTCGCGGAGCCGAAATAATCAACCCCCACATCGAGACGCTGAAGGGAAATGTGGTAAATCACTTGATCGGCCGTCAAGATTATATTTATACTTACTCTGTCACTTTCTCCCGGTCCACTTCCAAAGTTAGATTTGGAATGTTGATTAAAACAATTAGCGGTTTTGAGTTGGCGGGTGCTTCTTTGAAGGCTTCTACTCAGTCAGTTAGGTATGTGGAAGCGGGAACGACAATTGTAGTGAAGTTTCATTTTAAATGTTTGCTGAATCCCGGTGTTTATTTTCTAAATGCTGGGGTTGTGGGAACGGTAGATGGAGATTTAACTTATCTGGATCGCTGCGTTGATGTGGCGATGTTTAGAGTTCAGTCTTGTACTGAGTCCTGCGGTAATGGCATCGTTGACTTGCTGATCGAACCGTGTTTAACTGTTGTCAATGCTGATTCTCTAGTGAAAGAGCAGTCAACAGAGGTTATCTAAAATTCTGTAAAAACAATGAGTGATATCAATTTAGATTTAGTCGAAAATCCCGTAATCAAAGCATTTATTCAAGATCAAACTAAGTTTCCCGAAAATTTTAAACTGAATATCTGCGAAGACGATGAAATGTATTTGTTCAGCTTGAACAACGTCAAAGACGATCGCGATCGGGCTTTGGTGCGCTATTATTCGATCGGGCATCGCATCTTGGATACGGTTAAACAAGTTGTGGAATGGCATTTTGGCAGTTTTGAAAATGTACCTTCTTTTCTAGATTTTGCCTGTGGTTACGGTCGATTTACCAGATTTTTGATTCAGGAAATACCGCCGGAACGAATTTGGGTTTCTGATATTTATGCTAACGCGGTTAAGTTTCAAACTGAATACTTGGGGGTCAACGGTATTGTCTCAACTGGAAAGCCAGAAAAATATTTAATTGACCGCAAGTTTGACTGCATTCTGGCTAATTCTTTTTTCAGCCATATGCCGGAAAGGACTTTTACAAGTTGGTTGCAAAATTTGTACGATTTGTTGACTCCTAACGGCATTTTGATGTTCAGCGTTCACGATGAGTGTTTGCGCCTAGCCAGTATAGAAATGCCGGCCAATGGTATTTTGTTTAGTCCTCAAAGCGAAAGCCAGTCTTTAGATAAGGAGGAATACGGCACAACTTATGTAACTGAAAAGTTTGTGAGAGAATGTGTCGAGCGAGTTAGCGGAGGCAAAGCTTTTGTTCACCGCATCAAAAAAGGCATATGCAGATTTCAGGATTTGTATGTTGTCACAAATGAGCTAGTTAGAGATTTTTCGGAATTAAAATTCAATCATCACCCGGAAGGATATATTGATGTTGCTGCTTTTACGAATAAGGAGAATTTGTATCTAGAAGGATGGGTAGCTGATGTGAATCTCAACGGTCGGATTGAGGAGCTGCAAGTCCTGGTAAACGGCGAAGTGGTACAGAGGTGCGAGCCTTTTTACGATCGCCCGGATGTGGCTGGATATTTTGAAACTGATGGGGCTTTGCAGTCGGGTTGGAAGTGTTATTTACCCAAAAACACTGTAGGGCTGCAGGATGTGTTAATAGTCAAAGCAATCAATAACTATGGTTTGGAATGGATTCTGGAAACTTGCACTGTTAAATCGCTGATTAACCAAAGACAATCGCAGTCTTTATTGGGTTCTACTCAGACAAAACTACAATTACTTGAGACGCAGTTAGAGTCGGCTAGGATGGAATGGGAGCAAAATCAAAGTAAGTTAATGATTACTCAAACAAAGTTGGAAGAATCTCAAACAAATTTGCAAGAAACTCAAACTCAATTAGTTGCAGCTCAAATGCAATTGGAGCAAGCTCAAAATCAGTTAGTATCTGTGCAAATGCAGTTGGAGAGAACTGAAAATCAACTAATTAATCTCAAGCAAGAACTAGAGCAAGCGAAGTGTCGAGTTTTAGCAATGGAAAGCAGCAAGTTCTGGAAGATTAGAAGCGCGTGGTTTCAAGTCAGGCGCTCCCTGGGTTTAGCAGGAGAGTAGCGAGTAAATTTGGTGTGTGAGTTAGGGCGAGGGAGATAAATTGTGAGTACAAATGACAGCAAACCATCGGTTTTTATTGTTACCGGAATGCACCGTTCCGGTACGTCTTTAACAGCTTCTTTGTTTCAGAAAGTCGGGGTTGATATTGGCAAAAAGTTAGTGGGTCCAGCCGACGGAAATGTGAAAGGTCATTTCGAGAATGTTGATTTTGTGGAGTTCCACAAAAATGTTTTGCGATCGCACGGTATTGATGAACTCGGCTGTACGTTTGAAAAAACGATTCCGGTAGCAGCAGAATACGTAGAAATCGCCAAACGCGCGATCGACCAAAATCAACAAACTCACAAACATTGGGGTTGGAAAGACCCGCGAACAGCCCTTTTTTGGGATTTTTGGCTGGCTTTACTCCCCGAAGCTAATTTTATCTGTGTTTATCGATCGCCCTGGGAAGTAGTCGATTCCCTTTACCGCCGGGGAACCGATGTCAGCTTGCTGCAAAATCCCGAAATGGCAGTAAAAATGTGGATTCACTACAATCAAAAAGTTTTAGAACTTTACGAACGTTTCCCCGATCGCTGTCTCCTAGCCAACGTTTACCCCATCGGCAACACTCCTGAACTTTTCCTCGTTCGAGTCAACGAAAAATTTAATGTTAACTTAGGTGCGATAGCGGGCGACAATTTTGAAGCCTCTCTATTAGTCAACGATATTGTCAAAAGTCACAGACCGAGTTTAATAGAAAAATATTTTCCCGAAGCATTAGAACTATATGAACTTTTGGAAACCCAAGCTGGCAATCTGAGCAGCGAATCGAAAGGTGCGATCGATCAACTTATTAATTTACCAACCACTCCAGTCTGGCCATTTGAAGATTGGCTAAAAATCCGCTTGCTCGAGAAACAGCAAAAAACTAGCTCTTCCGAACTCAAACAGTGGCAAGAACAATTTCACCAGGCCCAGGCGAAAGTTTTGGGGTTAGAGACCGAATTAGGAGCTACTCAAGTACAGCTTGCAGGCAAAGAATCAAATTTTCAAGAAGCTTTAGCAAAACTCCTCGGATTAGAAACAGAATTAGGACAAACTCAGGTACAGCTTGCCGGCAAAGAATCGCAATTTCAAGAAGCTTTAACAAAAGTCTTAAAATTAGAAGCAGAATTAGGGCAAACTCAGGTGCAGCTTGCCGGCAAAGAATCGCAATTTCAAGAAGCGTTAGCGAAACTCTTGGGATTAGAAACAGAATTAGGACAAACTCAGGTACAGCTTGCCGGGAAAGAATCGCAATTTCAAGAAGCGTTAGCGAAAGTATTAAAATTAGAAGCAGAATTAGGGCAAACTCAGGTACAATTTGAAGAGACTGAATTTATATTGCAGCAAAAGTTAGCTGAGTTAATTCAGCTAGAAACAGCACAAAGTCAAAATCAGGAAAGATTAAAGGATACTCAGGAAAAATTAGAACACTCCCGCCAGGAAAATGAAATTTTTCGGGCAGAACTTGCTATAATCAAGTCTTCAATATGGTGGCAAGTGAGAGAAAACTTGTGGGAAGTTCAGCGCAAAATCCGCGACTTGTTCCCTAAATTTATTTTTTCGTTAGATCAACCCACTACTTGGCAAGTTTGTGATTCTCACCTGCTAATTGTCGGCTGGGTTTTTCACAAAAAAAGAGAGATTACAGCAGTCCGCGCCAGAATTAAAGACCAGAGTTTTGCAGGCGTTTACAGCATAGATAGAAGTGATATAGCGCTAGCACACTCTAATATTCCCGCTGCGAAGAAATCAGGTTTTACAATTCAATTGGAAGCGCCTGCCGGACGACACGAAGTGCTGCTGGAAGCGCAAGACGATCGAGGTAAATGGCATCTGTTAGCAGCTTACCCGTTGTTAGTTTCCACCATTCAAGCATCGTTAGATGTACCAGTGGTGTGGGAACAGCGTCAGGGTCAAATTTTGTTTGCAGGTTGGTGCTGCCACCACGATCGCAAAATTGCTAAATTAAGCTTGTTGTGCGGCGATACTTCTGTAGAATGCGCCTACGGTTTGCGCCGAAAAGATGTCGGCGAAGTGTTCCCCGAGTGGGTTAACAGTTCGGAAAGCGGTTTTGAGGCTATTGTCGATTTGCCTCCGGGTGAATGGCACGTTTCTCTGCAAGCTGAGTTAGAAACCGGGGAAATTTTGTCTTTTCAAGCGCCGAAAAAATTGATTGTGCGGCGCTACCATATCTGGCAGCGAAGTGCAGATAAATTTGAGGAGTTATCAAGGTTTACAGCCGCAATTCAGCAGCGGGCGAAGGAGAGAAAACAGCGTCTCGGCAGAATTGTGCCGATGCCTTGGGAAATTGTGAAAGTGCTCCGCCAGTTGGGGAAGATTTATCGGCAGCAAAAACAGTTTACTGCGCCGGGAGATTTACTGCCACCTGCGGGTTTTGTCGTGCCTAAACCTATTCATAGGTATGACGCTTGGCTGGAGGTGAATCAGTGGAACGATCTCGCGCGCGATTACTTGATTTCTCGGTTAAAATCCTGCCGGGAACCGCTGCCAAAAATCTCGGTGGTGATGCCAGTTTACAATCCGCCGATAGATTTTCTCACAAGTGCGATCGCTAGCGTAATCAATCAAGTTTATCCAAACTGGGAACTCTGCATTGCCGACGATTGCAGCACCGAATTCACTGTTACTGAAAATTTGAAGGACTGGGCCCAAAAGGACGATCGCATCCACATCACATTTCGTACAGAAAACGGCAACATCAGCGCAGCAACTAACAGCGCTGCCGCCCTCGCAACAGGCGACATCATCGTCTTTTTAGACAACGACGACGAACTAACTCCCGATGCCCTAGGCGAAGTTGCCCTATATTTTGCAGCGCATCCCGACACCGATTTTCTCTACTCAGACGACGACAAAATCGACACCAAAGGTCGTCGGTTCGCCCCGCAATTCAAACCCGAATGGTCGCCGGAACTGCTCCTTTCCTATATGTATCTCTGTCATTTGTGCGCCGTGAGAAGACACATTTTTGAACAAATAGGCGGTTTGCGCTTAGGTTTGGAAGGCTCGCAAGATTACGATTTTGCCTTGAGAGCAACCGAAATTTCTCGTCACGTCGCGCACCTGCCGCTAGTGCTGTATCACTGGCGAACTGCACCCGGTTCTACAGCCATATCTGGTGCCGCGAAACCCGCCAGTTTTGCGGCAGGTCAAAAAGCCATCCAAGACGCACTAAACCGCCGAAAAATTAACGGCAAGGTCGCTCAGCACGCATGGGCAATTAAAGAAGATCTGGGCATATTTGCCCAGGATTTCCCGGATAATGGCCCGTCAGTAACGGTGATTATTCCTACTAAAAATCAGCTTAAATTGCTGAAATCATGTTTAGATTCTCTGGAAAATACTACATACAAAAATTTTCAAGTTGCCGTCATCGACAACGAAAGCGACGACCCGAAAACTCTGGAATATTTAAACCAATTAAATTGCCAAGTTTTGAGAATAAAAAATTCTGGGGGCAAGTTTAGTTTTGCAGCAATTAACAACCGCGCTGCCGAACAACTTGACAGCGAATATATATTGTTTTTGAACAACGATACTGAAGTAATTAACCCGCGCTGGCTTAGTCAAATGGTGGGATACGCTCAAATCGCGGGCGTGGGTGCAGTAGGCGCACGGCTTTTATATCCCGACGGCAGAATTCAGCACGCGGGCGTAATTCACGGGCTGCATCACGGTTTGGCGGGTCACGCTTTTAAGCTGATGAACAGCGAAAATCGAGGCTATCTTTCTCAGGCGATGGTGACGCGAAATTACTCTGCCGTAACAGCGGCTTGCATGATTACTCCGCGTCAATTGTTCTTAGAATTGGGCGGTTTTGATGAGGAGAATTTTGCTGTTGCTTACAATGATGCAGATTACGGATATCGGCTTTTAGAACGGGGTTATCGGTGCGTATATTGTCCCGATGCGGAGTTATTGCACAAAGAGGGAACTTCTAGGGGTTTTACCGACAATCCTCAAGAAGTGGCGGCTTTTAGGCGCAAGTATGCGGGTAAAAATGACAGTTTTTACAGTCCTCACTTGTCTTTAGAAGATGAGTATTTTCATATTCAACCCCGACGGGTTTTTATGAAAGAAGAAGGAAGTGCGGCAACGAGCAATGTACGGGATATAACGGATGTAACTGATGTCAGGAATAAGGAAGAATTAGAATTTGCTGAGTGTGGTTTGTTATCAGCAGCAAACAATTTTATCCATCCTATCAAAGTTTTAATGTGCAGCAATTCGCTGGATTTCACTGGTGCGCCGCTGCATCAGTACGAAATCGCGGTGAAATTGGCGACTGAGGGTATGATTAAGCCGATCGTAATTTGCACAACAGACGGGCCCCTGCGTCAAGCTTACCAACAGCAGGGAATTGAAGTAATTGTGTGCGACAATCCTCTCGAACACATCTACCAACGCGATGCTTATGATGAAGCTATCCGCAGTTTTAGCACAGAAATTGCCCGTTTAAAAGTAGATACAATTTATGCCAATACTTTAGAAAACTTTTTTGTAGTTGATGCGGCGCACCAAATCGGAGTTCCTGTGGTGTGGAACGTGCACGAAAGCGAACCTTGGCAAACTTATTTTAACAGGTTTGGTTCGGAGATTGCGGCGAGAGCTTTAGAATGTTTTCGCTTTCCTTACAAGGTAATTTTTGTGGCGGATGCAACGCGGGACAGGTATTTGCCTCTCAACAGCCACCATAATTTTACGGTGATTCACAACGGCTTAGATTTGAGCAAACTGGAAAATTCACACAATTCTGAATTGGCTAGAAAAACTTTAGGTGTTGCAGCGGAAGACGTGGTTATTTTGCTGCTGGGAACGGTATGCGAACGCAAAGGTCAGCAGGATTTAGTTAAAGCACTTTCACTTTTGCCTGACAAATGGCACAATAAAATTAGGTGTTTTATTGTGGGCGACCGCCCGAGTATTTACAGCAATAAATTAGCCGAGTTAGTGGGAGAATTGCCAGAAGAGTTGCGGCAAAGGGTGACAGTAGTCCCGGAGACTGGGGAGACGGGAAAATATTACAAATCGGCGGATATTTTTGTTTGCACTTCTCGCATCGAAAGTTTTCCTAGAGTGATTTTGGAGGCAATGGCTTGCGATTTGCCAATTGTTACATCGCCGGTTTTTGGGATTAAAGAACAAGTGAGACCTGGAATTAATGGTTTGTTTTATACCCCCGATCGCCCGGACGAATTAGTTGCAGCTTTGATTACTTTATTGGAGGATAAACTATTGCGACAGCAGTTAGCTGAAAATGCTAAATATGTCTTGGATTCACTTAATACTTTTGAGGAAATGACTCAAGCTTATGCAGATATTTTCTGCGAAGCATATTTCAGCCGTCCTTAGTCATGTTACAGTGCCAGCCTCCGCCCCAGTGAAGGGCAGTAACTCACCTCGTAGACTTTTGGCAGGATTTAATATAATTTGCCAAGAATTGCGGAACATATTGAAAATTGAGCCATCAATACTATAAAATAATCAAAAATGAACGATGAAAAAATGACCGATCGCCCAAGAGTAGATTATGAAAGGGCATGGGACAGTTACGCCCAACAGTGGCAAAAAACTAATGCCGAACTTGCCCATATTGGCGACGAATGGATAGGTAAAGCTGCAGGTGCCGCCAACTCCTTAGCCGAATACGAAGCCCTGATAGAAGAGCAATTTATTGCACCCTACATCAAAAAAGAACATAGGGTATTAGAAATTGGTATTGGCGGCGGAAAAACTGGTTCGCTGCTGCTGAAATATTGCGATCGACTAATTTGTGCCGACATTTCCAGTCAAATGCTGCAAGCCGCGCGATCGCGCTTGGGAGACGATCGCGTTTCTTACGTCAAACTCGACGGTTTAACATTAGACGGCATCGCCGCAGGTTCAGCCGATGTCTGCTTTTGTTACGATACAATGGTACACGTAGAGCCAGTAGATATATTCAACTACCTGACTCGAATTCCCAAATTGCTGCGGGGCGATCGAATTTGCGTGTTTCACCACACAAATATTTTTAGCGAATTAGGGTGGCAAAAATTCTCCACCGAGTGGGACAAAAACTTGCTAGGGCACAGAGACGGCACAGCCTTTTCAGTTATGACTGATACAATTATGGAAAAATTTCTCCATCATTTAAACTATGAAATTATCCTGAAAAATACATCTTCAGTACCGCGAGATTGCGTCTGGATATGCAAAGCACCAACCCCCAATGAATAAAACCAAAGCTTTTTAGGTGAATCAAAATATTTTATTCCAACTAACGACAGAAAAAAGTCACCAGTTAACAGAAAACAGTCAACAGACAACAGACAACAGTCAATGAAAGCATTATTTCTCCATCCCAACTTTCCCGCCCAATACCGCCACATTATCACGGCTTTAGGCGCAGATCCCAAAAATCAAATTGTTTTCGGCACTAAAAACGAGCGCCCAGAGTGGAACATTCCCGGCGTTCGCAAAGCAGCATTTACCCCCAGCCGGGAACCCCACGCCCAGACTCACCAATACGTCCGCCCTTTAGAAAGTGCTGTCATCTACGGACAAGCCGTATTTAGAATGGCAGAACAACTCAAAGCAGATGGTTTTGTCCCCGATATTATCTGTGGACATTCCGGTTGGGGGCCGACATTGTTTGTCAAAGAAGCCTTTCCAAATACGCCGCTTTTGTGCTATTTTGAGTGGTTTTATCATGCTATTGGTTCAGACGCAGATTTCGACCCAGCGGAACCTTTAACAGTTGACGATATGGCCAGAATCAGAATCAAAAATGCGCCGATTCTAATCGATTTATATTCTTGTGATTGGGGTTTGTCTCCCACTTATTGGCAGCGATCGCAATTCCCGCCCGAACTACAACAAAAATTATCCACACTCCACGACGGCGTAGATACCGATTACTTCAAACCAGACCCCGGTGCTAAACTGGTTTTACCTAACTTAGACTTGTCTGGCGTGGATGAAATTGTCACCTACGTATCGCGGGGAATGGAACCTTACCGGGGTTTTCCTGAATTCATTGAGTCGATCGCCTATGTGCAAGAACGCCGCCCCAACTGTCACGTCGTAATCGTTGGTTCCGAAAGAGTTTGTTATGGGCGTTCTTTACCCAACGGCGAGTCTTACAAAGACTATATGCTCAAAAAAGTCCCCCTAGACTTGTCGCGAGTTCACTTTGTCGGGCCCCTACCTTACGGACTGTATTTAAAAGTAATTCAAGCATCCGACGTACACGTTTATTTGACCAGACCTTTTGTGCTATCTTGGTCCATGATTGAATCTCTATCAACCGGATGTTTAGTAATCGGTTCCGACACAGGACCAGTCAGAGAAGTTATCCGCGACGGAGAAAACGGTTTGCTAGTCGATTACTTCTCACCGAAACAAGTAGCCGATCGCATTGATGAAGTTTTAGACCATCCTACCCGCATGGCAGAAATTCGCATCAAAGCCCGTCAAACTGCCCTAGAACGCTACAGTTTAGCTAAAATGCTGCCGCAACATTTACAACTAATTGAGCAAGTAGCAAATCGTTCCATGCCGCCTACAGTTGGTATGGAACCAGAACGGGAATTAGCAGCATCTTTTGCAGTGAGAATTTAGCAATAAAGTTGTTCCCCACTAAACCTCTGGTCATCAGCTCTCCTGTGCGACTAAACCGCACAGGAGACTCCACCCAATAGACGATAAACATCGGAACATCTGGACGTTTTAGTTTCCCAATTAAATAATTTGACAGCTTTGAAGTTTGAGTTCAGTTGTACTTAATTTGGTAGCTAAAAAACCCTGATTACGGTCTTGAGTGATTATGATTGCCGTCTCCTCAATTTACGCACATTTACCCTCTGCTTTGTCAGCTTTTAGAATAGCTATATTTTATAAATTTGTGCACGGGCTGCAAGAAAAGATGGACGTATTTATTGCGTATCAAGCCCGTTTGGGACTTATTTGAGCTTAAAATTTGTTTAAGTCTTGTTAAGTTAAAATCAACTAAGAAATACCCAAAGCTGTTTCAGGCATCGTAATTAAATTATTTTTAGCAAAATTTTTATGGTGAATTGGAATATCAATAATAAAGATTGCCCCCTGATTAGGAGCTGAAATACAATTGAGCTGCCCCCCGTGTTTATCCACTACAATCTGATGGGAAATTGACAGCCCAATACCAGTACCCTTCCCGATAGGCTTAGTAGTAAAAAATGGCTCAAATAGGTGTTGGCTAATTTCTTCTGTCATACCAGGCCCGTTATCCTTAAAATGAATTAACACTCGATTAGATTCCGTGACCTCAGTGCGAATTAAAATCTGAGAAGGATTAGCTTTCATTTCACTTAACGAGCGCGTCGTATTATAATCCTCTATGGCATCAATAGCATTAGCAACAAGATTCATAAACACCTGGTTAAGCTGACCCCCATAACACTCTACCAGAGGCAGATTGCCGAATTCTTTGATCACCTCAATTGCAGGTCGATCGCCCCTTCCTTTAACACGGTTATGCAAAATTAACAGAGTGCTATCAATACCCTGGTGAATATCCACTGGTTTCATCTCAGATTCATCTAATCGCGAGAAAATTCGCAGCGACTGAACAATTTCGCGAATTCGGTCTACACCTACCTTCATTGAACTCAGCAATTTAGGTAAGTCTTCCACCAAAAAATCTAGTTCTATTTCGTCTATTTTTTGTTCAACTTTTGGACCTGCCTCCGGAAATTCTTGGTGATAAATATTGACTAGATCGATCAAATTTTGGGTATAATCATGAGCGTAAGAAACATTACCAAAAATAAAATTAACGGGATTATTGATTTCATGAGCTACACCTGCAACAAGCTGACCTAGAGAAGACATTTTTTCGCTTTGCACAAGTTTAGTCTGCGTGATTTGTAATTCTCGAAAAGCCTTTTCTAAACATTTAGTTTGGCTTCGCAATTGAGATTCCGATTGTTGCAATCCCGCCTCTGCTTGCAGACGCTCTTGAATCTCCTGTTTGAGCAATTGATTGGATTGCAAAAGTTCAGCAGTTCTTTCCTCAACTCGCCTTTCCAACTCGGATGCCAGCTTCAACAGCGAGGATTCCGCTTGGACACGCTGTTCGATTTCTGTTTGCAAGCACACATTTTTCTCTAAGAGTTTTTTCGACAGGTTGCGGAGCTTCATGTGGACATTAACACGAGCTAAAACTTCTTCATGCTGAAGAGGCTTAGTAATATAATCTACCGCACCAAGACTCAAACCTTTAACCTTATCCACCGTATCAGCAAGAGCCGTCATAAAAATCACGGGAATGTCTCTCGTTAAATCATTCGCTTTCAAACGGCGACAAGTTTCAAACCCATCTATTCCGGGCATGAGCACATCCAACAGGATCAGATCCGGTGGGGCATATTCTACCTTCTGGAGAGCACTTTGCCCATCCCTAGCTACCAATACCTTGAAGCCAAAATCTGCCAAAAAATCGAACAGGACACCTAAATTAGTCGGAGTGTCATCTACGATTAAAATTGTGCTTTGTTCGGGAAGTTTGTTATTCATTATTTGGCAATCCTATATTTCTTAATAAACTCCAAGATTTGTTGTTCTTCAAATCCTTTCACTAACTGGCGTAGATGGGTAGCAAAGGGCCCCCATTGCTCATTGAGTTCTTCTAACTTTTTAGCTTCCTCCCCAATAGCTCGAAGATCACCCATCATCGCTAAATTGAATAAAACGGCAATTACCTCATCGGGGGGAGCTAAGATTTCAGAACTTAGAGATTTTTTTTCTCCTTCTGCTTTCCTAATCTCTTCCAGATTTTCTTCATAAATCCATTCTAACCCTAAATGAGTACGTAATTTTTCTAAAAGCTCCTCGATTCGTATGGGTTTGGGAATAAAATCATTGCAACCTACCTCGACACTTTGTTGTCGATCAAAATCAAAAACGCTGGCAGAAGTAGCAATCACTACTAACTTAGCCTTATCTGGTGATTTGCGAATCCGGCGCGTTGCTTCTAAGCCACTCATTACGGGCATCATCAAGTCCATTAAAATACAGTCGGGTTTAAACTCGACCACCTTGTTTAAACAGTCCTGACCCTCCGTTGCTTCCAGAATTTCAAATCCTAACGGCTGAAGCATTCCCGCTATGATCGAGCGATTCTGCAACTTGTCGTCAGCTATGAGAATTTTTCGCTTTCGGCCTTTGAAACCAACGATTGTGTGGGCATTGGCTTTGGCTGCATTAGTCGCCCATTCCGATACCTCTAGCAAATCTAAATCGAACCAGAAAACGCTCCCTTGTCCTAATGTACTATTCACCTTTATTTCACCGCCCATCATCTGGACTAATTGGCGGCTAATTGCCAGTCCCAACCCGGTTCCTTCAACCTTGTGGTTGGTATCTCCTACTTGATGAAAAGGCAAAAATATGTCTTGCAATTGCTCTGGTGCCATACCCACTCCGGTATCTTCCACTTGAAATCGGATTTTGCCATCCTGATATCCTACTTTGAATACCACCCCACCTTTTTCGGTAAACTTAATCGCATTGCCGAGTAAGTTGATTAAAACTTGCCGCAATCGTTTTTCATCACCCTGGACGGCAGTGGGTAGTTGGGTAATGGCTTCATAAATCAGGGAAATTCCTTTTTGTTCGGCCCGAATATTACAAATTTCAGCGATGCCTTCCAAAAATTGTGAGAAATGGAAATTACTCAAGTGGATTTCCATTTTTCGGGCTTCGATTTTGGACAGGTCTAAAATATCGTTAATCAGGGTTAAGAGGTGATCGCCACACTGACTAATGACGTTCAGACCATATTTTTGCTGGTCAGCCAAGTTTTTTTGTCGTTTGAGGATTTGCGTGTAACCTAAAATGCCATTAAGTGGGGTTCGGAGTTCGTGGCTCATATTAGCAAGAAACTCACTCTTGGCAGAGTTGGCGGCTTTCGCTAATTCTTCTGCTTTTTGTAAATGGATATTTTTGTCTTGTAACTGTTGCGTTCTTTCTACCACCTTCGCTTCTAAAGTAGCGTTGGCTGCTGCCAAATCGTTATAAAGACGGGCATTTTCAATCGAAATAGCTGCTTGAGAAGATAAAACTTGTAAAACTTCTAAACGGTCGGGAGTAAAAGCACCTGTTGTGAGATTATTTTCTAAGTAAAGAATGCCAGTAAGTTTTCCTTGATGGACGATGGGAGTACATAATACTGACTTGGTTTTTTGGTTGACGATATAAGTATCTGCAGTGAAGGTTCCCTCACAATTCGCATCAGTTAATACAACATTTTCGTGAGTTCTGGCAACATAGTTAATCAAAGATATGGGTAGTTGCTGACTGTTTTCCACTGGTATTGTTTGCAGCACTTCTACATCGCTATCTACGGTTCCATAGGCTTCTATTAGTAAAGTTCCCGCTTTTTCTAAGATAAAAATTCCACTTTGAGCGCCCGCATTCTCGATCGCAATTTTCATCAATTTTGCCAACAGCTTACTCAGTACAATTTCACCAGAAAGAGCTTGGGATGCTTTGATCACAGTAGCTAAATCTAGAGATCCTGCACTTCCTGCACTCGTCGAGCTAGCGGTCATCGTGACCGGACTACCTTGACTTTCGGGCTTGGCTATCCGGGAAAATATTTGAGGATATCTGGCTTCCAAATCTTTGACTATAGCTTTAGCTCCCCAGCGAATATATGCGTAGCGAGCATCGGTTAAATAAATGCGAGCAATTTTATCTTTAGAACGGTAAAAATAAAAGTCTCCTGCTAATTCGTTGGCTAATGCTTCTTCTTGAATATATCCCTGTTCTTTGGCTCCGGCTATAGCGCGATCGTAATAATCGCTCGCTTCTAAAGGTTGTCCCAAAATCCGGGCTTTTTCTGCTTCTACTAAGTCATACTTGTGCTGGAAGTTACTCGGTGCATAAAACGCCCAAATCTGCATTTTTTCCTGGTTTGCTGCTACTGCACTTAGATATTTTTCTTTCTCTTTTGCCGAGGCTTTTGGATACAGGGCTATGAGGGCAAGAGAATGGTAGAAGTTGTAGATACTCATGTGCATTAATCCTGCCCCTGTGTCGGCATATTTTAATGCTAAATGGGCACTCGATACTGTTTTATCTGGTTCTTTAAATAGATAAGAGAGGATCATTTTGCCGACATAGTAAGCATAGAGTAAAGTCCCATTGTTAGAGGCTTCCATTCCTGGAAGTAGTTCTTCTTCATTAAAACTTTCACCTAATAAACGGTATTTATCTGAGTTTTTGTCTAGTAAATTGTCAACTACTTGCTGGTAAACTTTAACAAATAAAGTATCATATTCTTGTTTAAGCTTAATTGTCAGGGCAACATATTTTGCCTGCTCCTGCTCAAGTTTCTGTAGTTCTCCCCCGCTTAAAAATAAGTGATTGCAATAATTGACTGTACTGTGACCAGCATATTCTAGGTCTCCAGTTTCCATACCACTTTGAATAGCATCAACCAAAGGCTCTAGGGTGTTACTAATCGGCTCTTTCCAAAATCTGATCACAGAATTAAATATACAACTTATCTTCGATTTCAGGGTGATTGTATTAAACTTATCTAGCAATAAAATAGCTAGTTTACCAAATTTATATCCTGAGTCTGTATCTCCTAATCCTCCACAGAGGATCGCTCCATACCAAACATAAGCAAAAGCGACTTGAGGGGAATTTCCATACTTAATAGATAAGATAATTTTTGTATAAATAATTTGCGGAAACATCGCAGGATTTACAATAAAAGCCGGCGTTGTCATGAGATTTAATATCCGCATAGCTGCGAGTTTATCGGGAGCTGTCATGGGCGGCAAGTTAGCTAAATCTTCAAAGATTAGTTCTTGAGGGGGTTCTTGCTCTAGGCTAATTCCCAACATTTCCAGAAACTCGATCCCATTATCTATAGCTGATTGTGCCCGATTTTCAGACATCTTTAATTGAACTTTCAGTTCGTAGACCTTGGCTTTTTCCAGAAGGGTTTTCGCTTGCTTCAGGATCGTCTCAGACAACTGTTGCGATCGCTCAAAGTTCGTGTTTATATATTCAGTTTCTGCTGCTTCCACATGGAGGGCGATCGTTAGATCGTACTGACTCTCCCAGCTATCCTCCCCAAGCAGTTCCAAACCCACCTTCAAATATTTGACAGCCGACTCATAAGCTGTGCCAGCTTTGGCTTTCTGTCCGGCGATCAGATTCAGTTCTGCCAACTCATATCTTTCCAACTCCAAAGTGATTAAATCGGTTCCATAATTTAGTTGGTTAACCAGTGCAAAGATATTTTCTTTTCGTTCTTCAGGCGTTGTGGAATGCAGCAGTAGTTGACCGATTTTTAGGTGAGTTTCTTTTTTCTGCGCGTCGGGAATTAGAGAATAAGATGCCTGCTGCACTCGAT
The DNA here is from genome assembly GCF_036701385.1 of Microcoleus sp. Pol12B4. NCBI lineage: Bacteria > Bacillati > Cyanobacteriota > Cyanophyceae > Oscillatoriales > Microcoleaceae > Microcoleus > Microcoleus sp. Pol12B4. The sequence continues at coordinate 21,233 of NZ_JAUBQR010000065.1, forward strand.
CGTGCAAAAACTTATAAATGACATCAAACTGCTCGGTTGAATTTTCTGTCGAGGTTTCCGAGTCAAATAGCAGGGGGATTTTGTAGGAATTATTTAGTGGGATAACAAAACCAGCTTGTAGCGCTTCCCATAAATCTCTTGCCGTCTCTGACTGAGATTTTTTATTAGCAATTGCCAAAACTTCTAAACTGAATAGGTCTCCTATACAGGCAGCTAATTTTAATACCTTCTGCGTCTGGGCCGACAGCTTTTGAATTTGGCTAACCATCAATTCGACTACATTATCGCTGATATCAATGCCTTGAAGCAGTTGGATATCCCACTGCCAGCAAACTTGATTGAAATCAAAGGATAGGAGTTTGTCTTGATAAAGGGATTTGAGCAGTTGAGTTAAGAAGAAGGGATTCCCCTGGGTTTTCTGAAAAACTAACTCAGCCAGGGGAAAAACTTCGGAAACTTGACTGCGAAGGGTTTCGCTGACTAATTGATTGACATGAGATATATCCAAAGGTTGGAGTATAATATTATTTACTATCGCCCTGGTATTTTGAATTTGCTCTAAAGTATAAATTAAGGGATGAGTGGCACTGACTTCATTATCCCGATAAGCCCCAATTAATAGCAGATATTTACTATCTGGATCGGTCATTATTAGCTGGATAAGCTTAAGCGAAGCTGAATCTGCCCACTGCAAGTCATCCAAAAATATCACTAGGGGGTGTTCGGCTTTACTAAACACCTGTATAAATTTTTGAAACACTCGATTAAATCGGTTTTGAGATTCAGTCGGTCCCAAGGTCGGAACCGCAGGCTGTGGCTCAATAATCTTTTCTACTTCGGGAATAACATCAATAATAATTTGCCCATTGGCACCAAGTGCTTCGAGAATTTTAGCTTTCCAACTTGCTATTTGAGTCGAATTTTCAGTGAGCAGTTGCCGCATCAATCCTTGAAATGCTTGAATTAGAGCAGCATAAGGAATATTGCGTTTAAATTGGTCAAATTTACCGCCAATAAAATACCCTCTCGCTGCCACTATTGGTTTATCAACTTCGTTAACTAAGGAAGATTTGCCGATACCTGAATAACCGGAAACTAGCATCATTTCCGTTGTCCCACCACTGACGCGAGCGAAGGCTTCTAGCAAACTAGCAACTTCTATTTCCCGTCCATAGAGTTTTTGCGGAATCAGAAATTGGCTGTAGGAATCTAGTTGACCGATAATAAAGTTGGAAATCTCTCCTAAAGAAAGCATCTCCTGGCAGGTTTCTAGGTCAGCTTTTAGTCCGAAAGCACTTTGATATCTATCTTCAGCGGTTTTAGATAATAATTTCATTACAATTTCAGAAACTGCATCCGGGATTTCGGGATTCAGCTTTTGAGGTGGTATAGGTGCTTTAGCTATATGGCAATGAACGAATTCCAGCGGGTCTTTTGCGGAAAAAGGTAGCTTACCCGTCAGCATTTCATAAAATGTAATGCCGAGGGAGTAAAAGTCGGTGCGGTAGTCAACTGAGCGGTTCATTCTGCCGGTTTGTTCCGGCGACATATAATCAAGAGTTCCTTCTAATAAGTTGGGATTTGTGATACTTTGATTTTCTCGCTCTAAAAGAGAAGCAATGCTAAAATCAATAATTTTTACTTCTTTTGTCTCTGGATTAATTAATATATTTTGGGGTTTAATGTCTTTATGGATAACATTACTCTGATGGATATCTCCAACAGTTGTTGCCAACTGAATTCCGATTTTTATAAATGCGTTTATAGCCAAGGGTTGATTGTTAAGAAAATCTTTCAAAGATTGACCGCTAAAATTTTCTACTATCAGCGCTAAACCGTTATGATAGTTTTCTAAGGCTATGGGCTTAACTATTCCTTCACAGTCTAAATGTCTGAGGATTTTATGTTCGTGTCTTAAGCGGGAAATTTCTTCGATTGTCGGATGCTCGGCTTTGAAGGTTTTTATAATTGCTGAGGTTCGATCAATATCTTTGGTGCCGCGATAAATAATAGTATTGACACTTTCGTAAATGGCTTCACTGAGGTTGTAACCGAAAATAGTAATACTCATGTGCGTAATTTCACTAATAAAAATTTGAACAGCAGGTGGTATTTTAGTAATGATACTGATATTTATGACAGGACCGAATTAAAAAACTATTTTCTATGCACTTTAAAAAAAGTATAATCTAACGCTTTTGAATAACATTTAAATTTTAACAAATCTCAATATGCTTGTTTGGTACTTAATATGGGAGAATCTTTAAACTTTATTAAGCATTTAAGTAAACTCCTGAAAAAATTAACGACCAAACTGCTGAATCTAGCCGGTGTGATAGTATAGTATAGCTGGGAGACAGAAGAGACGATTATTTGACCGATTAGAGTAATAAAGAGAAAAGTAGTTAGCTCACTATGTAGTCCAACCAATTATTGCCTTTATCAAAATAAGGTAGTATTCCATAGTCCGCACTACCTTATTTTAACAGGAAGAAATGGCTGTACTTGCTTAAAAGTACCGATTTTTGTTATTTTGGTTAAAATTCAACTAAATTTTTATGAAATCAACTACTAGGGCGCTGAAAGAATGGGATGTAGCAGTTAATGCTTTGGAACAAGGTCAAACGATTGTGCTGTTGCGGAAGGGGGGAATTCGCGAGCAAGCAGGACAGTTCAATGTCACTGACAAACAGGTTTTGCTGTGTCCAACTTTTGAACACCAACAGCCGGGTTTATTAAAGCCAGAGTTTGCACATCAACTCAAGACTGTCGAATCTGGTTGGCATCCTGAAGTTATTAGAATTGGCAGTTGGGCGGAGATTACTGATGTTTTTTTGGTAGCTTGGGAACCGGCAATTACTGCGCTATTTCTGTACCATATTTGGAATGAAAGTTTTGTCAGCGATCGCCTGAAATGGAAACAAACTCAGCCAATTTATATTTTATTGCTGCGGGCTTATCGCCTTGCAGAAAGCCGCGAAATTCCCTATATTCCTGAATACGGCGGTTGTCGTTCTTGGATCGATTTGGCTGATGCTATTTCGCTGGAGGGAAGCCAAGCTGTTTTGAGCGATCGAGAGTACATTGAACGCTCAAATGAAATCCGCAATCTGATAGCGAATCCTGCGAATGCTTCTGGTTCGCAGAGAGTGACAACGCTGACGGAAGGTAGCCAGGATTTTATTCCTCATTAATAGTTTTTAAGGTACTTTTCGAGAGGCGCGCTTCTACCAAACCCAGCCCAAAATCCGCAGCTAAGGCCATTAAAGCCGCCGGAATTGCCCCAGCCAAAAGTAACTGATTGTTGACGGTAGCAACGCCACGAAAAATAAACACCCCCAAGCCGCCTGCACCAATTGCAGCGGCGATTGTAGCGAGTCCGATCGCAATTACCGCAGCAACTCGCACGCCCGCCAGAATCACGCCCAGCGCCAAGGGAATTTCCACTTGCCATAACAGTTGCATATCAGTCATCCCCATGCCTCTTCCCGCTTCCGTAATCGCTGGATCGACGCCGACAATACCAGTATAAGTATTGCGGATAATTGGCAGCAAAGAATACAGAGTTAGGGCGATAATTGCCGTGCGATCGCCTATTCCACCCAATATCGGCACCGGGATTAGCAAGCCAAACAAAGCTAAACTGGGAATTGTTTGCATAATATTAGCAAATCCCAAAATTGGCTTTTTCAATTTTGGTTTTCTCGTGGCTAAAATTCCCAGGGGCATCCCCACAATAATAGCGATAAAAATTGCAACAGTTACTAAATATAAATGTTCGCTGGCGCGCTGAACTATCTCCGCACCATACCGATTGATAAATTGCATCATGTAAAAATTAGTAATTAGGAATTCGGAAGTGTAAATTATGGTATAATCGAATATCTCCTAGGAATGGGTTCACCAATATATTTAATTTCCTGCCTTCAGCTTCAAAAAACCAGCCATATTCATAAACGAATGATGCAATCGCACATCATTTTATTACCCTGTCCGTGGTAATTGCAAACATTCAAGAAATGCCTGAGCTTCTGGATGCTGAGATTTTAGAAAGTTATCGGGCGATGCCAATTCAATCAACCGTCCATCTTGCATCAAACCAATTCTAGAAGCTAACAAAAAAGCTTCTTGAATGCCGTGAGTCACAAAAATCACAGTTTTGCCGAGTTGCTGCTGCAATTGACCGAATTCCCGCTGCAATTCCAGACGAGTAATCGGGTCTAAAGCACCAAACGGTTCGTCCATTAACAATATCGGAGGGTCAGCCGCCAGTGCTCTAGCGACCCCCACGCGCTGCCGCTGTCCCCCGGATAACTGATGGGGATAGCGTTTGGCGAAGTGCTGGGGGTCGAGGTTGACTAATTCTAACAGTTGCCGGACGCGAGATTGAATGCGATCGCCCTCCCAACCTTCTAATTTTGGCACTAAACCGACGTTTTGCTCGACGGTAAAATGGGGAAACAAACCAATTTCTTGAATCACATAACCAATTTTTCGGCGCAGTTGAATAGGGTTCCACTGAGTTGTCGGTTTCCCCATGACAAGAACTTCGCCGCTGCTTGGCGTTAGTAAATTGTTAATCAATTTCATGGTAGTAGTTTTGCCACTCCCGCTGCGTCCCAGCAATACTAAAACTTCTCCTTGCAGAACTTTGAAATTGAGTTTGTCTACTAAATGCCTGCGGTTGAGGCGATATGTCACCTCGAGGCATTCGACAGCAACTTCATTATTGAGAGGCATGATTAGTTTGGGTGATTTTGGTTTTCAGCAACTTAAAATCGGCGACACTCGGAAAACAATTCCTAATCTAAAATCTAAAATCTAAAATCTAAAATCAAGTTGATTTTGCCATTCTAGCAGTAAAGCTCGACACTGGAGGCAAGTTAATTTTTTGAGCAAGTCGCGAATTCTGTCTGGGCTGAGAGGATATTCAGCACCGATCAGTTCGGGGTTTACTGTGGCTGTAGGGTGCAATTCTGCAACAAAACCGTAGAGTTTTTGATTGGAGAAGGAACTGTTTATTTCCCAGCCGACGGTGTTAATCGGTTCGAGGCGGGCGATCGCACTTTCTGTCACGCCTAGTTCTTTTTTGAGTATAGCTGGAACAGCCGCTGCTGGCGTGGCTTGAGCTGGTACACGACCGCCGGGAAAATCGAGGGTTGCTTCTGCCACGCCGGGACGATACATCGGTGGGGGAAACAGCAATTTGTCAGCTTGAATGGTCAAGATTACAACTGAATCTGCTCTTTCTACTCGCCAATATTCTACTGTTTTTCCTTCGGTTGTTTCCAGATGTTCCGCGATTAGTTTGACCCAATGAGAATTGATTTCTACAAAACGGTCTAGAGTTTTCCACTGGGATTTTGCAGTTTGGTTCATGTCGGAATTTTTGAAATAAATCAGAGGTTGTTTGCTATGGTAGGCGATTGTTAGCGAACGCAACAATAGCCGATCGACCTTTTCAGCTTTGAGCCAGTTTTTTCCTCTCGATTGTAAATTTTTGCTACAACCTTACACATTCGCCTATATAATTCGGTAACATAGACTACATAATCAAAGTTTATCTGCGCCTTGGCTCTGCGTTGTTTCAACCGCGCTCTGGTGCAGACTCTTAGCTAGACAGGAGTAGTTATGCAACTGCAAACAGATATTCGTACTTGGCAATCCCAATCAACACCCGGAAGCTTCGCCGGTGTCCGCGACTGGGAAAAATTTGGCTGCGCCGTACCTGCACCAAAATTGGCTCCTTCTATGTGGGTTAAATTGTTCAATCCGCCAACCGCATTCAGCTTTGACGAAGCGTGGCTGTTGTGTGAATGTTCGGAAGAACAGTGGCTAGCTTGGATTCCTGATTATGGCGAAATTTTACTGAGTACACATGAATTTTGCGCTACTAAATCCTGAATTACGCAGACAAACTTTCATAAACGGGGTGTTAAAATCTATATCCCTCGCGTTCCACGGGATTTTTTGGAAAAAAGCTGGTTTCGGCGTAATTATGTCGTTTGCAGTGAGGAATGCAAGCCCTTAAACCTTGATAAGGACTTGCATTCCTCACTACAAACCTCTTATATGATGTCGTTTCAGCCGATCTCATATTAGTCCTAATAGATATTAATTGAAATTTCGCCAACAAAAAGAGCAATAGGTTTTCTATTGCTCTTTTTGTTCAAAAACACTCTCTAGTTTTTATCTTTAAGATAGCGGAAGTTATATCAACTGGCCTCGATTGACCCCAATATCGCTGCGGTGACGGGTTTACTGTATCGATGCTTGCATGGGAGATATTGGTGAACCCGCCCTTACAGGAATTACGGTCAATTTAGCCGCCGTGATATTGCTGGCTTATTTGCAAACTGCACGGTTATTTGCGTTTCTGACAATCGTGCCAACTCTACCATTAATCTGAATCGGGTTCTTAGTGCTGGCTCGAATCAAGAGTGGTTGTTTGGCGAGACATTCTCTGATTGATGCTGCCCAGGCGGTGAGAGCTCCGGTGTATTCTGTACGACCCGCTGGGGCGCGAAACTGATCGGTAATTAGGAAATCCGAGGTGATGCTAGTGTCAGTACCAACATTGGTAATAATTGGAAAGTCAAAGGCTCTGGGCAAGGTTCTGTCCTGGATTCTGCCCGGTACCAACTGGTATTTCTTCGAGCCACCCTTGTAGTCAATACCTGCTTGAGGGCTTGTAGGAGGGCTTGTTTGAGCCAAGACGGAAACAGGCAAGCTTGCTACCAAAACGGTGCAGCAACTCCAAAATAATTTCGATTTCATCTGATTCATCTCCTCAACTTTATGACGATTAGCACTAATTTAGGTAGGTTCTAAAAACAGTAGCTTTTATGAAAAAAGCGCCTCATGACATTGAGCTTTTGAGTTTGAGTTTAACCTGCCTAATTTATTACCAAACATTCTCAAAAATGTTAAAACTGGTTTGGCTGACAAACTGTAGAAAAGTTTCAGTTGAGTTAGATATTTACACATCTGAAGTTGTTACAGCATTTAAGAGTCGGTTTGACCAGAATGATTCATTTTCGATCGATGTCACTGGAACTTTATCAAATTTTGTCTCAGATATCAAGTTTTGCCGATCGCCTGTCGTGTTTTAACACTGGTTTGTGGCTCGATCGAGCTTTGAGTGTTGCGGGCTATAGCAGGGCGAGAAAGATGCTAGAGTGCATCGATGGCCGTTTGAGTATTTTCAGGCGACAATAGACAGAGAAGGGGCTTGAAAATAGGTGATTTTAGTGGAAGATAGTAAATTTATCGACGTATCGGGCATTATGGGTGTTCCCGCGGCTCCGGCGGGTTACAAATCCGGCTTTGTGGGTATTGTCGGACGCCCGAATGTCGGAAAATCAACGCTGATGAATCAGTTGGTGGGGCAGAAAATTGCAATTACTTCGCCGGTGTCTCAGACGACGCGCAACAGGCTACGGGGCATCCTGACGACACCGGAAGCACAAATTATTTTTGTAGATACTCCCGGAATTCACAAGCCGCACCACGAATTGGGCAAGGTTTTGGTGCAGAATGCCCGCACAGCGATTAAGTCGGTGGATGTGGTGCTGTTTGTGGTGGATGGTTCCGTGGAATCGGGAGGGGGCGATCGATATATTGTCGAAATTCTCAGCAATATCGGCATTCCGGTGATTTTGGGGATGAATAAGTTGGACGAACAACCGTCGGATTGCGTGTTGATCGATCGAACTTACGAGCAAATTGTCAATCCTGAGTGGCCTGTAGTGAAATTTTCCGCTCTCACGGGCGAGGGTGTCGAGTCGCTGCAACAATTGTTAATCGAACATTTGGAGGTTGGGCCTTATTATTATCCGCCAGATTTGGTGACTGACCAGCCGGAACGCTTTATTATGGGCGAATTGATTCGGGAACAGATTTTGCTGCTGACGCGGGAAGAAGTACCGCATTCCGTAGCAATTGCGATCGACATAGTTCAAGAAGAAGCAAAAATTACGCGCATTCTGGCGACAATTCACGTCGAACGGGATTCCCAAAAAGGCATTTTAATCGGTAAAAGCGGCAGTATGCTCAAGTCGATCGGCAGTGCGGCCCGGGAACAGATTCAAAAGTTAATTGAAGGTAAAGTGTATTTGGAGTTATTTGTCAAAGTGCAGCCGAAGTGGCGGCAGTCGCGCACTCGTTTGGCGGAATTGGGTTATCGGGTAGAAGAATAAAACTTTATCTGTTGGCAGTTTTCCTCTGTTAATCCGGATGTGCTCAGAAGCAGATTAAAAACAAGATTGCCAGCTTTGCCAGATCGGCAGCCATAGGCTAAGATTTTGCAAAGGTCGAGATCACAAGGACGATAATTCCAACTATGAACTACCGAAACCACATCACGATCGAAGCAAATAAACGCGGTGGTAAGCCTTGTGTACGCGGCT
>NZ_JAUBQR010000066.1:0-29396 GCF_036701385.1 Microcoleus sp. Pol12B4
ATAACCAGACTTTGGATCTAATTTACGAAACAGTCAACCGTTCAACTCGTTTGGCGGCTCAAGGTGATTTGGATAAAGTAGAATTGGAACCGAAAACGGCGGTGAAACCGGAGTTATTTCAAAAGTCGTCTGAACAAGCTTTTTACGATGCAGTCGTGCAGTTAGTGCCGCAAACGCAGCTATCCAAACAAACTCGCAATTACCAGCAGTTGGTAGATAGTTTGACGGAAATTGCTCCGACTGTCAGCAACTTTTTCGACGGGTCAGAAAGTGTTTTGGTGATGGATTCTGACCCGGAAATTAAGCAAAATCGGTTAAATTTACTGGGTTTGCTGCGGAATCACGCGCGGGTGTTGGCAGACTTTGGGGCGATCGTCAAAAGTTAGTCCGCCAGGTTTAAAATCTCCGTTTGAGTCCGCCGTTCGTTTCAAATCCCGTCTCAAAGCGAAAGTCCTCGCTATGAGGAATGAAACGCATATATACCAGAATTTTCAGTCAGTTTTAACTGACTTTAGCTTTTAGACAGGGGTTTTCAACCCCTGGCGGGCTTGTGGAAAACGAGCGGGCCCGCAGGCAAAACAACTTGAGAAATGTACTTCTTAAAACTCTTGCACAAAATAACATTAAAGCTTACCAATAAAACAAGTAAATCTATTGTAATTTTTGCGAAACCGCGCGACTCTCAGCAGAGTTCGATCGCTCTCTTAAAAAATAAGCTAAATGGCCAATAGTCAATAACCAATTCAAGGTTAAGATATAAACTTATAAAACCAGGGAAATTCGCTCCATCACACACACAACTTATGCCGATAGCTCATATCATTGGACTCGGAAAATCAGGAATTGCCGCCGCAAGACTGCTAAAACGCGAAGGATGGGAAGTAACGCTGAGCGATCGCTCATCTTCCCCAAACTTGCTAGAACAGCAACAGGAATTCGCTAACGAAGGCATTCATGTGGAGTTAGGTCAATCTTTTGAACCAGTCGAATCTATAGAATTAATAGTAGTAAGTCCGGGTGTTCCCTGGGACAGTCCAGCATTAGTGCGCGCCAGAGAGTTAGGCATTGAAACAATCGGAGAAATGGCTCTCGCGTGGCGTTACCTCAAATCTCCTTGGGTGGGAATTACCGGCACTAACGGCAAAACTACCACTACTGCTTTAATTGCTGCTATTTTTGCAGAAGCAGGGCTTTACGCTCCCGCTTGTGGCAATATTGGCTATGCTGCGTGTGAATTAGCTTTAGCAGAAAAACAGCCGGATTGGGTAATCGCAGAAATCAGCAGCTATCAGATAGAATCCTCGCCGTTTGTAGCGCCGCGAATCGGAGTTTTGACGACTTTGACGCCGGATCACCTCAGCCGCCACAAAACTTTAGAAAATTACTACAACATTAAAGCACATTTGCTGAAAAAGTCTGAATTGCAAGTAATCAACGGCGACGATCCTTGTTTGCGGCAGCAAGGAGTTGACATTTGGCCGGATGCGTGTTGGACGAGTGTCAAAGGTGAAAAAGAACTGTTGGGCGATCCCACTTTTGGAGCGTACATCGAAAACGGTTGGGTAATAGCTCAAGGCGAGAAAATTCTGCCTGCTGATTCTTTGCGGATGGTGGGAGAACACAATTTGCAGAATTTGTTAATGGCGGTGGCGGCGGCTAATTTGGCGGGGATAGATAAAAGTGCGATCGCCCGGGCGATCGCTAAATTCCCCGGAGTTTCGCACCGCCTCGAACACATCTGCACTTGGGAAGGCATAGATTTCATCAACGACAGCAAAGCTACTAATTATGACGCCGCGCAAGTCGGGTTGGCTTCTGTGAGCGCACCGGCGATTTTAATTGCGGGAGGCGATGCCAAAGAAGGGGACGATCGCGCTTGGATTGATACAATCAAGGCGAAAGCTGCGGGGGTGTTGCTAATTGGGGATGCGGCAGGTATTTTTGCCGATCGGCTCGAACAAGCAAATTACAACGCTTGGGAAATAGTCGAAACAATGGAACGAGCAATCCCGCGAGCAGCAGAATTAGGCAAACAGAACAACGCTAAAGTAGTGTTGCTTTCTCCAGCCTGTGCTAGCTTCGATCAATACCAAAACTTCGAGCAACGGGGCGATCATTTCCGCCAATTATGCCTCGAGTCCCTAGTTTAGATATGTCATTGTTCGCTGTGTACAAATTGAGAATTTTCTACACAGCGAACACTAACACAATTAAATCTGCGTTCATCTGCGTCTATCGGCTTACATCTGTGGTGAAAAATTAAAACCTCTAATTTTGGCAATCTACTTTAACTAATAGTCTTCCAAACAGTCTTAATTCTTTCCTGTTGTTCCGATCGTAGCTCCTTAAAAACTATCATTATTTCCTCATGAGTATAATCAATAATGATTGCTGCCAAATGAGCAGCGGTTTCCGCTTTCAGCATGGCTATTTTTAACTTTGCCATTGCCTCTTTATCCATTAGCACTAAACTTTGAATATTGACCTCACTTTTATTTTAATTCTGTCTGCAAATGTCTTTTAATTGGCTCTGAAAATCAGCAATCTGAGCAGCACTTATTGTATCAGAATGCGACGACAATATTTTAAAGTTTTGCCTACAAATCTGAGAGCGCAATTTTTCATCAATCTCCAGAATGCGGTCTTCGGAAGCGACATTTTTTTGCAACAAAGTTGCGATTTCTTTTTCCAGTTGGCGATTTCCTTGCTCAAAGAAATCTTGAGAATTAGAACGAAACAAACCGCTATTAACTTGCTGAATTTGGCTGAGTGTCAGCGATTGAGCCGAGACAGCAGCCGGAAATCCCAAAGATGCTGCTAGCCACCAGCTATAAATTATCTGTTTGAGAATGCTGTTCATCACTGTCGGGAGGATTTTTTACCTCAATTGGTTTCTCGTCTTCTGACTCGCTTGCTAATTCATCCTCTCGTTCAAGTTTTTCTTGCCAATCTACAAGCTGCTGAAAAAGTTTCGGGTTAATTTCAAATACTGGTTTGTTGGTTTCTGACATATTTACTCCTAACATTTATTACATTTAACTGGTTCCCAGGCAGAGCCTGGAAACGAGTAGAAAAACAATTATGTCGATCGCAAGCTAGGCTCAAACCTTCAGCAGCGACATAATTATGCCAATTAAAGACCCACCAAGCAAAGCTAAAGTAGCTAAGGTACTAATGCCAAATCCTGCCGCTCTTTTTTCGGCAGCTTGATAGTAACCCCAAGCAAACAAAATGCGTCCAATTATCCAAACTGCGCCGATACCGGCGCCCCAAATTGGGCTGATAAATTGCGAGAACAGCCACAGCGAGGGCAAAAATAGAATCATTTGCTCTAAGGTATTTTGCTGAACTCGCACCACTCGCTCAAAGTCTGGGGTTCCTGTCATCTGCGGGGGAGAAACTTTGTGTTTGAATCTAGCTCTGCCGACGTTGATGGTAACAACGAAGTAGAGAATTAATGCTGAAACAGTAATTAGACTAGGCCAAAGTGTCGCGTTTGCTTCTGCGAGCATGATTCGGTATTCTTAGGGTGGAGTAGATATCTTGATTATAAATCAATTATTGCCGATCGCGTTATTCATCGCCATCCCGTCATTCAAGGCGGGGGATTTGATGCAACTGCTGGGTATTAGTGGCGCGACAATTGCTTTAGAGTTCCGGGACATCCTCGAAAACTTGCTGGCTGGGATTTAGATTGTTTTTGATCGCACCTGCCTACGGATACAAGCCCCCCACTATTGTCGCGAATAGCTCAAATTTTAGACTCTTATTCAGCCTCCCAGATTCATCTGTGGAGTAAATCTAAAATTTGTAGAGTCAATTAAAAATCTAAAATCTAAAACTGTAAAAATTGAGGAGGCTGACGCACTATACGATATTTTGAATATGAGCTAGATCATAGAAAGATTGGGGAGAATTTGGCAAACTGAGAGTAAGATTAAATAGGAGGTCAATTTAATGACCAATACTGCTCTCAATTTTAAGACTGCACCCGGACATGAAGTTCTGGCGGCGGCGGGTAAGAAAATGTTGAGACCGGGGGGGAAATTTGCTACGGAACAGTTATTTGAATGGGCGGATTTTCAGCCTGGGGAGACTGTTTTGGAGTTGGCTGCTAGTTTTGGATATAGTTCGATCGCCCTTGCTGAACGTTTTGGGATAAAAGTAGTGGGAGTTGAGAAAAATCCCGACAGTGTGGCCCGCGCTCGTGCTAATGTTGCAGCAGCCGGTTTGAGCGATCGAGTGGAAATTGTGGAAGGAGATATTTTTCACTTGGATCGGATTTCCCAACAGTTTGATTGGGTGTTGGCTGAAGCTATCCTGACAATGCAGTCGCCGTCAGGGAAAGCTAAAATTGTATCGGGAATTTGCGATCGTTTAAAACCAGGCGGCAAGTTTCTCTCTCACGAACTTTTAGTTAAAAACCGAGAATCAGAAATTCACAAAGCTTTATCAGAAGTGATTCGCGTCAATTCAACGCCTTTGTCTGAGTCTGGCTGGATTGCTGTTTGCCAAAACGCGGGTTTGCAAGTAGAAAAGTCTCAAACCGGGGCGATGGGCCTCCTAAATTTGTCGCGAATGCTGCAAGATGAAGGGTTTGTGGGTACTGTGCGGATTTTGTGGAATATATTAAGTCGATCGCAAATTCGCGATCGTATCTTAGCAATGCGTCGAGTTTTCCAGCATTACCAACAGGATCTAGGCTACATCGTTATGTCGGCCAAAAAACAATCTTAACCGACTCAATCGATTTTCGATTTTCGATTTTCGATTGAAGAAAGTGAAGCCACTGATAAATTCGAGACTTGTGACCAAATTAATTAATTGTCAAAAACTATGACTACTACTCTTTTACCGCTACAATCTTCAGCAATCCAACTCCGAGACGCAATTGAATATCCCGCCGCCGGAGTGTCGAGCAAAGTTTTAATCAAAGACAATAATTGTCAGTACAATTTACTTTGTCTGGCTGCGGGTAGCGAAGTTGCAGAACACTTTTCGCCGCGCAATGCTACAGTTAATGTAATCGAAGGAAAGGGAATTTTGACACTGGAAGGCAAAGATATTGTCTTGGAACCGGGGGTGTTTGTTTTTCTGCCCGCCCGCGCTCTACACGCTTTGAAAGCCGAGTCAAATTTGGCATTTATCTTGACACTTTCTGAGCCTCATTAATGCCCTCATTATTCTGTAGGCGAAGGTTTGACCAACCCTAATTGCCTAAAATCAATAATCTCATCAACCCGCCCCGATTCACAGATTGTGGGGGCGGTTTTATATAGTGAGTAGCAGTTAAATATTGTTTGTGAAACCTGCCCTACAAGAATTGGGATGTTAACATTTAATCTATTTCATCTCCAGAGGCGATATCCTCCAATTTTTGCCAATCCAATATAATAATTTTACCGCCTCGACTGTAGGATACAAACGGCTTGAGTTTCTTAAATAACCGCACGCATTCTTCGTAGGTAATCCCAATGCTGCGAGCAATTTGATAATAGGGAAAACGTTTTTCTAAACATACACTATTATCCGCAATCTTCGTACCTTGCTCGACGCCAAAGTAATGAATAAATCGGGCCAGCCGCACGATCGCCCTTTCCGACACCAAACCGTGCACTGTCTCGTGCAGTTGCTGCAACCGCTGATTAAACACCGCCAATATTCGCAAGGCAATCTCAGGATTTTCCCGAATTGCTGCTAGCAAAACTTCCCGTTCTGTGGTAAGAACTTCCACATCAGTTTCTGCTGTCACCGTTGCAGGGGCAATTCCGTTGCCTAGCAAAGCAGGTGCGGCAAAAATATCTCCCTGAAATAAAGTGCGGAGAATTGTTTCTTTACCCGCCGCCGCTGTTTTTGCAACCCGCAGAGAACCGCTCAAAAGAGTGTATAATTTTTCGGGGATGCGATCGCCCTCATACATCACAACTTCTCCCGGTCGGTAACTGCAAATTACTGTGTGTTCTTGCAATCGCTCTAATTCAGTTTGGTTTAAGCTGGCAAATATTCCAATTTTAGCCAGTTGCTCGACAGTTGCTTTCATGCAGTTCACTCTACTAGCTCGCAGTTCAATAAGAGTACAATAACGGTGAATCCAGAATACATCCAGCAAAGCAGAGCCATCTACGAAAATTCAGAACCAGAATATCGGCGGCATTATTTTGACGAGCTAGCTGGCGGATTTGTGCTTGTCCACCAAGACCACAATCTTAATGATTCGGAAAGTTTTGTGGCTGAAGTTTTGGCTAAAATAGGAAAGAGAGTTAGACTTTTGAGCGAACAAGCACCGTCGGGAACTAAAACTCCAGACGCTGACGTTGACGGTCAAATTTGCGAATTTAAGGAATTAACAAAAGAGTCGAGTAATCTCAAAGATAGAGTACAAGAAGGGTTTGGAAAAGCCAAGAATCAAAGTGCAAATGCAGTCATTTTTCACGTAAATATAGAAACTTACGACATTCGAGAGATAGACGAAAGCATCAGGCAAGCAATATATTGGGATCTTAAGCATCTCATGCAAACTATCATTTTGGTTTTCAACAACCAATCTGTTCTAAAAATTACTAGAGAGGAATGGGAAAATGGGCAGCGTTTTTCAAGAATTTGAAGAAATTGTAAATAGTGGTATAAAAAATAATATGCCGCGGGATGCAAGATTGATTATTGTTGGAGAGATCCTCTACGCAGTAACTCGGGACGAACTAACCAATAAAGAAGGTTGGCTGCTAGAAAATATGCTTGGAGGCAGAGAAGAATGGGAAAAGGGGCTAGAATATGCTATTTTTGGAGACCCAAAACACGGGCACATAGCGCCACCCCTAACTATCTCCGATCAACCTCTGGTTATTGCTGGTAAAACTTTTCATTCTCGCTTGATGACGGGGACGGGAAAATATCGCAGCATCGCAGAAATGCAGCAAAGCGTCAACGCTAGCAGGTGCCAAATTGTGACTGTAGCTGTGCGGCGAGTGCAAACAAATGCTCCCGGTCATGAAGGATTGGCAGAGGCTCTTGATTGGACGAAAATTTGGATGCTGCCAAATACTGCCGGTTGTCAAACTGCGGATGAGGCGATTAGAGTAGCTCGTTTGGGCCGGGAAATGGCGAAACTTTTAGGGCAAGAAGACAATAATTTTGTCAAGTTAGAAGTGATTCCCGATGCTAAATATTTGCTGCCAGATCCGATCGCCACTTTGGAAGCAGCAGAACAATTAGTAAAAGAAGGTTTTGCGGTTTTGCCTTACATCAATGCCGATCCTTTGCTGGCAAAACGCCTCGAAGAAGTCGGCTGTGCGACAGTCATGCCTTTAGGTTCGCCCATCGGTTCAGGGCAAGGGATCAACAATGCCGCCAACATTCAAATAATTATTGACACGGTAAATGTTCCTGTGGTTGTCGATGCGGGGATCGGAACGCCCAGCGAAGCAGCCCGAGCAATGGAAATGGGAGCCGATGCACTGTTGATTAATTCCGCGATCGCCAATGCCCAAAATTCCCCGGCAATGGCAAAAGCAATGGGAATGGCAGCAGAAGCGGGGCGGATGGCGTACTTAGCAGGCAGAATGCCGATCAAAGATTACGCGATCGCCTCTTCTCCCCAAACAGGCACTGTCACCTCCAAATAAATGGCCGAATTTTCCTGGGCGCTTTTTTGGTACAGTTGTAAACATCAAAAATATTAAGGATTGTGACTGATGCCTTACATCAAAGATGACGATGGACGCCTGAACAACTTTGCTAAAGAGCCGAAGGTGTATGAAGCCGTACCTCCCAACAAAAATCAGCAACGGAACTATATCATCATGGGAATTGCAGCAGCCATGTTGGTCGCGGGTTTGGTGTTCGTGGCTGCTTCCGTCTAAAAGCTGGGCTGAGACTCAAAGCTGCTTCAAATCGCAATTTTAAATAATCCTTCAACAAACCATGTTTTCCAACCAATGGAAACATGGTTTTTGTGTTTCAATACAAAGCAGGTAGTTGCGACAATCCTGAAGCGTGCCAAGCGAGCTGGAAAGCTAAATAAGACCAGCAGAAATTTGGTGTTTTCCTCTTGGCTGTCGGGTTCAGGGACTTGGGTTGCACTTAATCACACGGGTTCGTCACCCACATAAAATTGCCAATTGAAAATCCACAATCCTTTAGTCATCACCGGTGCGATTGACTGCCTTCGGGGCTTAGTTGTGAGGTATGAGCGATCGAGATTTCAACTCTCAACTCTACAATCTAAAATCTACAATCCAAAATCTAAAACCTAAAACCTAAAATCTAAAATCTAAACTCGGCTGATCCTGATGTCTATTCCTTCCCAAAAAGTTTCTAGCTCGAACAAGCTGATCTACCAACGCTTGAAACAGGCGATCGACCTCAATTTACGCCGTCAAATTTTTATTGCCGCCTGCGACGACTTGTGCTTGCGGGACTGTCTGGCAGCCCGCTTGCAGACAGAATTAGCCGCAGAGAGCGCTGGCTCAGATCCTCGCTCTCCGATCAACTACCCCCGATTTGTCAGTTTGGAACTCGACTTGAGCGATCCAAATCCTTGGGGTTCGATCGCCGCATGGCTGACCCACCACCCACCGCCACAAAACAGGGGCAGCTACAGCCCTTTGCCGGGATTTCAAATTCTTGGGGCAGAACACCTGACCAGGCAGTCAGCAGCCGTGCAGTGGTCGTTCCTGAGCTATTTGAGAGACATCGAAGCAAACCTGCAATTGTGCGAGTCTACTCTGTTGCTGTGGGTGTCGCGCCCCTGGCTAAGTTCGATCGAGCAATCGGCCCCAGAATTTTGGCACTGGCGAACCGGAGTATTTGAGTTTGAAGGCGAACCAACTCCAGCTAAGGAAGACTTCGGGCACTTTGATGACTTCGGAAACTCAGGAGACTTGCGAAACTTGCGGGACAGCGGAGACTTTGGCAACCAACTTTTAATATCTTCTTGGTCTGGACAATCCCCAATTCCCGATGAAAAATTCCCAATTTCCTATCCCCCGTCCTCAGCGCCTGATTCTAAATCCGTCCCATTGGCAGATGACGAACAATCCCCAATTTCCCATCCCCCGTCCCCAGCGCCTGATTCTAAATCTGTCCAACTGGCAGATTTGGTCCTAGCAGCGGCTTCTGAGGATTTGGAAGCCGAAAATAATCCCGCATCAGAGGAGAATTTTCTGCCCCTGCAAACCCTCCAATACATCGAACTGCTGCAAGAACATCAGTGTTGTTCCGAAGCATTGGCTTTGGCTTATCACGGTTTGGGAAATTACTACCGCGATCGCATTCTGGGCGGAGACGTTTCAGAGCAAAACCTGACAATCGCCATTCGTGCGATCGAACAAGTGATTGCATATCTCGACCTTGACAGCAACTCGCAGCAAAATCAACCACTAACTGATGAATGCGCGCGGCTGATTGCCCAATTGACACAAAATTTAACTCAGTACCCCCAGGAGTCCAACAGCCTACCGCCAATTTCCGATCTGCTCAACGATCTCGGCACTCTCTATTGGATGCTATCGCGCGATCGCACCAATGCCCTCAACGCCTCAGATCCGGTATCCAGCCTTGAACGCAGCATCGCCCTCTACCTTGAAGGTTTGAACCGAACAGATGCCGAAACCGTACCCCAAACCCGCGTTAGATTAAACAAAAATTTGGGAATCGCCTCGGCCGATTTAGCCCGCTATCGAGACAAGACAGAGAACTTGCAGCACGCAGTTGCAGCTTACCAACAAGCGCTGCTGGATCTAGACCCCGCCGTGGAGCCTCAGCAGTACGCTGCTGCTCAGAATAATTTGGCGACAGCATACTGGAATTTAGCTCAAGATGGTGAGCCGATCGTATATCTCAAAAGCGCGATCGCAGCTTACACCCAAGCCCTCTCCTGCTACAGTCCCGAACGAGAACCCCTCAACTATGCCGGAGTACAAAACAACCTCGGTACCGCCTGCTGGAACCTCGCTCAGCACGAACCCTCAGAATCCCTGCTAGTCAGGGCGATTTCCGCCTACCGCGAAGCATTGAAATACCGCACCAGAGAATTAGTACCCGCAGCAGCAGCCGCCACTTACAATAATCTCGGTACCGCTTATTGGCATTTGGCGAACCAGTTTCAGCAGCAGAAACAGGCGCGGACGGAATCATTGCAGCAGGCGATTACCGCCTACGAAGCCGCCCTGGATATCGCCGGAGAGATCGATCGAACCCAACTCACCTTTGACGCCTTGGCCGCCCGCAACAATCTAGGACTAGCCCACTATCAACTAGCCACCGACCCAAATTTCGCCGCTAACAAAGTCGCACAGACAAGCCATCTAGAAGCAGCACTGCACCACCAGTTGCAAGTGTGTGCCGAATGGGGACAATATCTCAATGACAAAGGGTTAATATATGGGGATAAACTCAACCTGCAAGCCGCGGCAAACTCCCAAGCTGCTGATTCCCGGCAAACAGCATTGAGCTATATTGTCAAAACGATTAGAGCTTTCTATAGTGAATGTGGGCTGCCAGGCCAAAATTTAGCCTTATCCAAAGTTCCTGGAGATTTATTGCCTGAAATTTTGCGTAGGTTATAAATATGGCTATAACTATTAAGAGCTCAATTTTTTCGAGATTTGTATCCAGTTTTCTATTATTATGGCTGAATATTCTTGCCTAATTCTTCAAGCAAACTTGTGGTCATGGCCCCTGTAAAAATCCTTGTGGTTGATGACGACCCGGCAATCCGAAATTTAATTCACCGTTTTTTGAGCCAGCAAGGTTATCAAGTTGAGTCTGGCGAGGACGGTCAGACTGGTCTGGAATTATTTGAGCAACTCAATCCTGACTTAGTAGTTCTAGATGTAAATTTACCTGATACTACTGGCTACAAATTGTGTCAAGAAATGCAAAGACGCACGGGCGTGTTTGTGTTGATGCTGACTGCCCGAACCGATGAAGCTGATAAAATGAAAGGGTTTGCCGAAGGTGCTGACGACTACATTACTAAACCTTTTAGTCTTGTAGAAATTGGAGCTCGCGTTGCAGCAATTTTGAAGCGCAAACGCATTGTTACTCCCGCCGAACAACAAACTCTTACTTTTGGAGAGCTACTAATAGATCCGGTTCGCCGCGAGGTAATTCTCGGCAGTCAGATAGTTGCTTTGACTGCTTTAGAATTTGACCTGCTGTACTGTTTGGCCAGCAAACCCGGTCGCGTGTGGAGGCGATCGGAATTGCTGCATGAAGTGTGGGACTACGAATATGTAGGAGCCGATCGCGTGGTGGATGTTCATATCGGTCAAATTCGCCGCAAAATTGAACTAGATCCTAATCAAATGCCGATGATTCAAACCGTCCGAGGCGTGGGTTACAAGTTTGAACCCACAACCTAGTAACATTCGGCATTGGGCAGCGGATATGAAGGCAAAAGGCTGTAGGTGCGGGTTCACCAATATCTCGGATTAACATACTCGATATTTGTAAACCCGCCCTCCCCACACAATCATTCAGATCGATCGAGTATCTGATTGTTTGTTCTGCAAATACTCGCCCACTTCTCGTGCACGCTCAAAACCCCTTCGCACGCAATCTCCCAAAGCCACTCCGCCAAGGTAGTTGCTGCACAAAAACACCCCCGGCAAAGATTTTAAGCCTTCATCGATTTGTTGCAGGCGATCGAAATGCCCCAAATTGTATTGAGGAATTGCCCGCTTCCAAACATTCACCGCCAAAACTTTCGGCTGCGCCGCCGAGGGCTTCAGCAAAATCCGAGACAAATCTCGGTGTACCTCCCCAACGATTTGTTCTGAGTCGAGATTGCCAATTTCCGAGTCTGTTGCGCCGCCGATGTAACTGCTGAGAGTTTGCCACCCTGCAGGCGCGCGATCGGCAAATAAACTCGATGTCCAAATCGTCCCCAGAGTGCGAATTCCCTGCCCCCTCGGAATTAAATTTCCAAAACCTACTAATTTTTCCTTGACATCAGACTGCGGATATGCTAGGACAACGCAGGCAACCGTAGGATAAGTAAAAGCTTGTAAAGCACTGCTAACTTTCGGTTGCAGAGGCTGCAACAAATCGGCTGTAACGTAAGCGGGCGTTGTCAAAACCACGGTGCGCGCCTCAACTTCCTGCTGTCCGTCGGGCGTCGAGAATACAGCAATATAAGTTTCGCGTTCTGTACGATCGAGGCGAGTCAGATGCCAGTTGAGTTTCACTCGATCGCCCAATTCAGCAGCGATCGCCTCTGGCAAAGCCTTCAACCCCTGTTTAAACGAACCCAATTCCCCCGGCCTAGTTTTAGGAACATTCGGGTCTGCAGGCAATTTCTTCGGTCTTTTCCTAGCAGAAAGCAGCGCCCCCGCCACCAGCCCGCCACCCATATCAGCCATCTTGGCTACCCGGCCAAAAGCCGCCGCCGCGCTAAGTTGTTGCGGATCGCCGGCATAAACCCCAGAAACAAAAGGTTCCACCAACCGCTGCATCACTTCCGTCCCCAGATGACGGCGGAAAAATTGAGAAACAGTTTCCTCGTCACGCTGCTGCGAAAGTCGATCGCCCATTGCCGGCGCGACAAACCCCAAAGCGCCGAACAACGCCCGCAGTTTCCCCGGAAAACTCAGTAACTGAGACTGAATCATCGCCGGTGGAGTCATCGGCACCGGTTGCAGCTTTTTTTGCCAATAAACATAACGAGGCAATTTGCGATCGGCAAGAATCAACTCCTGCTTCAATCCCACATCCACAGCCAACTTCATCAATTCTGGCGTCGGCGAAAAACTGTTCGGGCCCTCCTCCCAGAGAAACCCTTCGGCTGTCACAGTGGTGATGTTCCCGCCCACACGTCCCTGACTCTCAGCGACTAAAATTTTCAGCGGCGATGCACTCGTTGCTTCCTTGTGAAGTGCGTGCGCCAAACTCAAACCGCTAATACCCGCACCCACAATCAAGGTATCTAATAGTTCCATATTACATAGAAAAATATCGCAATCTTTATGTTACATGGCTTTGCACGGCTTGCGTTCTTTGCTGGGCGTACTGCCAAACCGCTTTCAGATTACCGAATTGGGAATTGGGAATCGGGAATTGGGAATTGTGAATCGGTAAGCTGTCGGGCATTTCTTAAGCATTTTTATCGTAGGTTGTGGATTAACCCACCTCCCCGTCTCCCCGTCTCTCGATCTCACTTTTGTATCCGCTGGGTCTGGTTTAAAAAAAGAGCATCTGCTGTAATTAAGCTATATTTCCAAATATACTATTTCTTTAAAATTTTTGTATTATAGGGAACAGCGCCAAAAATTGCACCGGCAAAGGCAGCAGTAACGCAGCAGTACAGTGCCCAAAAAGATTTGAGTGGGTTAAACTAACTTTAGGCAAATTTTAGAGCTTAAGCAAGTCACCACTCCCCTCTGAAGAGATTGGGCTTTATGCCCTAATCAAAAGAGAGAGTTGACTAGCTATCGTCTTAACTGATTAGATTATCAAAAATATGGGTGTAAGCCCAAGCTGCTATGCGATCGCGGGTGAAATATTGGAAACGGTAATTGTTCCGTTGAAAATAGATCGTAAAAGTACCAAGCGACCAAGTAGCCCCGTGTAGGAATAATCAATATTCAAGGCGGTGAAAACTGCCTGATGCGTGCTACCTCGATCACTCTACTCACATCTTGCACAATTCTCAAGAACAGGCAAGATGCCTGTTCCACAAAGAGTTAATTTCTGGTGGGGTGGGCATCCTGTCGGCCCATAAAAGCTTATTGAAAAGGGTGCAACATATGAGTCTAAAGACACGAGGTTTTCATAATACTAAGCTTTTCTCATGAAAAAATACCCATGCAGGAAGTTATCAACTCGTTTCAGTCTTTTTTCTCTAACTCTGTTGATGCTTTCCTAGAGTGCGATCGACAGCAAAATTATTTATCGATCAATCCTATTGCTGCGGCTTGGATGGGATTAGAGCCTGCTGAAATAGTCAACAAAACTAATCAGGAATTATTGAAATTACATCCTAATAATCCTGCGGTACAAAATATAATCTTGCAGATTGATTCTTGCCTGCAACAAGTATTTATAACCGGGAAAAAACGGCTGGCAATTCATGAGGTGACGGCGGCAGACGGCGGGATTAAAATTTACGAAACGGCTTACACGCCAGCGGTGGATGCCTCTACCAACCAGATGCGGGTTTTCGGCGTTGGTAGAGATATCACCAGGCATTACCGCTGGCAGCAGCAGAAAACTCAACAGTTACGCCGATCGAACCATTTACTGTGGTTGAATGCAGCTAACAGTCCCCTGGCAATGGTAGGCTGGGATGAAGGTTTTCGCATCGTTCAGTGGTCGAAACGCGCCGAGGAAATCTTTGGCTGGACAGCCGATGAGATGATGGGCAAGCAGTTTGGCGATTTAGATTTGGTTTGCGAGGAAGATAGAGAGGCTATAACCGCGATCGAGCTTGAACTAGCCACTGGCAACGGCAATACTTCAATTAACCGCAACTATACTAAAAGCGGACAGGTAATTTGGTGTCGCTGGTTCAACTCAATTATTCGCAGTGGTGACACTTTTACCGTGCTTTCTTTGGTGGAAGATATCACCGATCGCAAACGGTTGGAAGCAGAAAAATCCCAAGCTTCTCGCCTCGCAGCAATGGTAGCCGATGTGGGTATTGCCCTCACGAAACACCCTCAAGACATCCTGCTTCCCTGCTGCGAGGCAATGGTGCGGAATATTGATGTCGCTTCTGCTGAAATTTGGACTTTCAACTCTCAACATAATCTTTGGCAATTGCAAGCAGCTTCGGGAATATACAGCCGCACAGACGATCGGGCTAAGTTTATTGAAAGTAAGGTTAACTCGATCGCCAAACAGCAAAAACCGGAACTTGACTGCGGATTTGAGCTGAATAATTTTGGACTCTCAGAGGAAGAATTCCCGAAAGCAACACCGCCACACAGTTCCGAAGTAGCAATTATCAACACCAGCCAAAAGCCGACAAATTGCCCAATACCTAAGCAAATTCTCACCTTCGCCGGCTACCCTTTGATAGTGGAAGAACGGCTGGTGGGAGTCATGGTAATTATCAGCCGCCAGCCCCTGACAGCACCCTTTCAGGAAACTTTAGCGTCGGTTGCGGATGTCATCGCTTTAGGCATCGAACGCAAGCGTGCAGAAGCTGAATTAAAATCAGCTAGAGGGTTTCTGAATTCCGTAGTAGAAAATCTGCCGGTGGGAGTTTTTGCTAAAGATGCTTCTTCGCTGAAATTTGTGCTGTGGAATAAAGCCGGAGAAACGATCGCAGGTGTTACCTCTCAAGAGGCGATAGGCAAAAATGACTACGATATTTACCCCAAAGAACAAGCTGATGTTTTTACTGCTCAAGACAGAGAAATATTGACCGGCGATCATAACCAATCTACTGTTAAAGACATAGCCGAAGAGCCGATCCAAACTCGCCACAAAGGTATGAGAATACTGCACACCCGCAAAGTGCCAATTCTCGACGCCGCAGGCCGCCCTCAGTACGTTTTGGGGATTACTGAAGATATTACCGAACGCAGGCAGGTAGACGAAAGCGTGCGCCTCTACGACCAAATTGTGGAGAATATGCAAATTGGTTTGTATGTCTACCATTTAGAAAATATAGACGATGACAGCACTCTCAGGGCGATCGCCTCCAATCCTGCCGCTACCCTATTCACCGGATTAGAAATGGCGGATGTTTTGGGAATGACAATCGACGAGATTTTTCCCCACCTGCGATCGAAAAACATTCCCCAAGCATTTGCTGCGGTAATTCGCACACAGAAAGCGGTAGAACTTGAAGATATTGACTGCGATGAAGGCGGCAGAATAACTCGCGCCTTTTCTATTAAAGCTTTTCCATTACCCAACAACTGCGTCGGTGTTGCTTTTGAAAATATTACTGCTCGCAAGTGCTTAGAACTAGAACTGCAGGCGTCTTTGGAAAAAACCGAACGTTCCGAACAACTCCTGCGTACAGTCATAGACAAAACCAGCGACTGGATTTTTGCTAAAGACAAAAAATTTCGCTATATTTTGGCAAACAGGAGTTTCGCTCAAGCGATCGGCAAAACAGTCGAAGAAATCATTGGCAAATCCGATTTAGAATTAGGATTTTCCGAAGAGTTCGTGTTTGGGAATGCCGCCAAAAATATCCGAGGCTTCCGCACAGACGACTCTGCTGTACTGGCCGGCGAAATCATCCACAATCCCTGCGATCCGGCAACTATTGCTGACGGTTCAGTAAATATTTTTGATACCCAAAAACTTCCCCTGCGCGACGCAGAAGGTAATGTATTTGCAGTGCTAGCTTTCGCTCACGATATTACAGAACGACATGAATCGGAAGCAGCTTTGCGTAGAAGTGAATTAAGATTTAGGTCTTTGGTAGCTAATATTCCCGGAGTGGTTTATCGCTGGAGGTGCGATTTTTCGACTAATTTTATTAGCGATGCCGTTTACTTATTAATCGGCTACCCTGCGGCAGATTTTATTTTGCGTTTGGACAGGAGAGGCCGGACTTTTGCTAGTATTATTTACCCGGAAGATTTGGCAAAAGTAGAAGCAACTATTCGGCAAGGTATAGAAAAGAAAGAGTCTTATAACTTGGAATATCGCTTGCTAGCAGCAGACGGTACGGTTAAATGGGTGTGGGATAAAGGTTCTCCTGTGTTCGACGCAGATGGAAACGTTTGCTATTTGGATGGGGTGATTTTTGATATTAGCGATCGGTACTGCGCCGAGGAAGCATTGCGGCAAAAAACTTTAGAGTTAGAAGCAGTTTTTCGCGCTTTGCCTGATTTGTATTTTCGACTAGATGCTGACGGTATAATTGTGGATTATTTGTCAGGAACGTCCTCGAATTTATACGTGCCTCCAGAACATTTTATTGGCCAACGAATGACAGACATATTGCCACAGAATGTCGCCAGCAAATTTTCCCAAGCAATCTTGGAAATTTCCGAAACAAGAAATTCGATCGATATAGAATATTCGCTTTCTATGTCGGAAGAAGAAAAAACTTATGAAGCCAGACTGTTGCCTTTTAATTCCGATCAAGTTATTATTCTAGCCCGCAATATTACCAAGCGCAAACAAGCCGAAGCTCAATTAAAACATAAAAATCGTCAGTTAGAGCAAACCTTGAAACAATTAGGCAGGACTCAAGCTCAACTAATTCAAGCGGAAAAAATGTCGGGTTTGGGACAGTTAGTGGCGGGAATTGCTCACGAAATCAATAATCCTGTCAGTTTTATTTATGGTAATATCACTTACGCTAGTGAGTATGCCAAAAACTTGCTGGAACTGTGCAGTTTGTATCACGCACACTACCCGGAACCTGTTGCTGTTATCCAAGATTTGGCAGAAGAAATAGAACTGGAATTCATGAAAGAGGATTTCCCACATCTGCTGACTTCTATTCAAACCGGAGCCGAGCGAATTCGCCAAATAGTTCTGTCTTTGCGTAATTTTTCCCGCCTGGAAGAATCCGATCTTAAACGTGTTAATATTCACGAGGGAATAGACAGCGCTCTGTTAATTTTGCAACACAAGATCAAAGAAAATGGCAGGAATCGTCATATTCAAATAGTTAAAGAATATGGAAAATTACCGCCGATACAGTGCTACGTGGGACAGTTAAATCAAGTGTTTATGAATATTTTAAATAATGCTATTGATGCTTTAGCCGATGTCAGGAATAGGAAGTTGGAACTGGGGAGTTATTCGGAAGAGGAAGGGCAAGATTTGGCTAGTTTACCTTTAACTTGCGACACATTGCCGTGGATTGGGATTCGTACGGAGGTACTGGAGAACAATCGGGTGGCGATCGTAATTTCCGATAACGGGTCTGGCATGGTAGAGTCTGTTAAATGTCGAGTATTTGACCCGTTTTTTACTACTAAACCCGTAGGCAAAGGTACAAGTTTGGGACTGTCTATCTCCTATCAGATTGTGGTGGAAAGACACGGAGGGACGCTACAGTGCATTTCCGCGCCGGGAGAGGGAACTGAATTTGCGATCGAGATTCCCATTCGGCAGAGGTAATTAGTCATTGGTAATTGGTAGTTGCACCAGAAAAATGATAATCTAATTAAACGTTCTAAAGTCAGGAATATTAGCATGGTATACAAAAGCATACATACTTCTAGTGCCGTTGCAAAACAAATTAAAGAAGAAGAAGATGATGATGATGATTCCTATGTTGACTATTTTTATGACGATCCGGGAGCTCCGCCGGGAACTCTCGACTTAGAACCAGATGCGCCGCCTCCGGAGATTGTATTAATTGACTATTGCGAAACAGCGGCAACTCGCGCCAAATTGGCAAATCCTCAAAAAGCTGCTGCGTATTTAGATACAGCATCTGTTTCTTGGGTTGATATGTTGGGATTGGGAAACAAAGAAACTTGGCGACAAATGGGCGAAGTGTTTAATTTACACCTAATGGCTCAAGAAGATGTAGTTAATGTTCCCCAGCGACCGAAAGTAGTAGATTATGAAGAACACATTTTAATCATTGCTTGGATGGTGATGCTCCATCCAGAATCAGATACTTTTCATAAAGAACAAGTAAGTTTTATTTTGGGCAAGCATTACCTGCTAACTGTTCAGGAAGAACCGGACTATGATTGTTTTGAACCCGTGCGCGATCGCATTCGTAAAGGACAAGGAATAATTCGCAAACACGGAGCAGATTATCTGGCTTATACTCTGTTAGATTCGATTATAGATGGATTCTTCCCTGTATTAGAAGTTTACGGAGAGCGCATTGAAGAACTAGAGGATGAAGTGGTGGTGAACCCCACCCGCAAAACCCTGGAAAAAATCTATAAAATCCGGCGAGAATTGCTGACTCTGCGCCGCGCCATTTGGCCACAGCGTGATGCAATTAATGTTTTGATTCGAGATAGCAGTGATTTGATTAGCCCCGAAGTGCGAATTTACCTGCGCGACTGTTACGATCACACGGTGCAGGTGATGGATATGGTCGAAACCTATCGAGAGTTGTCTTCGGGTTTGATGGATGTTTACTTGTCTTCGGTTGGTAATAAAATGAATGAAATCATGAAGTTGCTGACGGTGATTTCGAGTATATTTATTCCTCTAACTTTTGTTGCGGGAGTATACGGGATGAATTTCAATACAGAGAAATCGCCCTGGAATATGCCGGAACTAAATTGGTATTTTGGCTATCCGCTTTGTTGGGCAATTATGCTAGCGATCGCCTCTGGTTTAGTTTACTTCTTCTGGCGGCGTGGCTGGTTTGATAATTTTTCTACTATCAAAGATGACTCATTAAAGTAACTGAATTGAAGATTTTAGATTTTGGATTGAAGATTGAATAATTAAAAATTATGTTAGGTAAAAAGGTTTCCTGCCCCTAGTGGAATCCCTGCCATAAATCCTTGCATCATAATTCCCAACTTTTCAGCCCCCTGATTCATCCGTGAGTGAATTTAAGGGGATTTGGATGGCAATTTAATTGTTGGCCGGGCTTTCCGACCGACCGTACAAGAGTTTGAATAAACACAAATGTCCAAATTAAGCGGGCGACAAGTTAAAATCTTCTATCTCAAATCCCAAATTGATTGACGAACGATCGCGTACAATAAATTTGGGGAAAAAGTAGGCGCAGGCGGTTGCGGATTAGCGAAAGCTTGTCTGAGGAAAGTCCGGGCTCCCGAAAAACCAAACTTGCTGGGTAACGCCCAGTGCGAGCGATCGTGAGGATAGTGCCACAGAAAGATACCGCCCCCCGATTTGAGATTTGAGATTTGAGATTTGAGATTGAATCAAAAATCAAGCATCGAAAATCGCAAAATGTTAGGGGGTAAGGGTGCAAAGGTGCGGTAAGAGCGCACCAGCAGCATCGAGAGGTGCTGGCTCGGTAAACCCCAGTTGGGAGCAAGGTCGGAGGAACTATGGTTGGTTTTTTACCAGTTCCGTTTTTTGGTACCGCTTGAGGCGTCTGGTAACAGGCGCCCCAGATAGATAACTGCCCTCGAAAACTGCTTGCAGTTGAGAGAACAGAACCCGGCTTATGTCCGACTTTTTCCCCACCCAAATTTGGGTAAGGTGCTTAGGGGCAGATTGGTCAAGGTGTAGTTAAGGTGTTTGCGTCATCGTAAACGTTGAGCTTTATTCTTGATATGTTATTTATTGCTAATAATCTATCAAACAAAGAAGATTTATCGATCGCCCGAAGCAGAGATTTCCAGCGTTGGAGGCACTTATTCACCACCTTGACAGAGCGGAATATAAGCATCCGAAGGACTATTTAGTTTTTCAATAAAAAGCTTTTTAGTGATATGAATTTGAGACGTTTTTCAAAAAAAAATATGCAACTTTAGACAATCTCCAAGCCCGGATAGTCATCCGTCATTCGCAATTAATTATAAAATATAAAATATAAAATATAAAATGGTATGATTTATCCGGGTCGCCAAAAGCAACTTGAAACATTAATTCAAAAATTGGGACTGACGAAGAATGCTTCGATAAAATGGCATCTCCTCGATTTAGCTTTGACTCATGCGAGCGCGTCAGCTAAGGCAAATTACGAGCAACTAGAGTTTGTCGGGGATGCAGTTGTGCGGCTGGCTGCATCGGAATTGTTGTTTGAGATTTATCCAGACTGTACAGTAGGGGAATTTGCTGCTATTCGATCGATCTTGGTGAGCGATCGCATTCTTGCTAAAATCGCTGAAAGTTACGGGTTCGATCGCTATTTAATTGTTTCCAGCAGTGCCGCCTCGGACAAAACAGGCGCTGAACCCCGTCTGGCAGATGCTTTGGAAGCGGTACTGGCTGCGCTTTATTTGAGTACCCAGACGTTAGAATTAATTCACCCTTGGCTAGATTCTCACTTTCAACGCCTAGCGGCGGAAATCCGCAGCGATCCAGCCCGCCAAAACTACAAAGCTGCTCTCCAAGAGTTGACTCAAGGCAAATACAAAACTTTGCCCAAATATAGCGTCCAAGAAACCGGGACAGTGCAGGGCGGGGAAGATCGTTTTACAGCAGAAGTTCTCATTCAAGGAAAGTTGGTAGCAGAGGGAAAAGGTCGATCGATCAAAGCGGCCGAACAAGCAGCGGCTCAGGTAGCTTTCAACAAATTAGTTAATAGTCAGTTGACTGTTGACTGTTGACTCGTGCTATCAGTTATTGGTTATTTGTTAGCTGCTACCAATAACCAATAATCAATAACTACTAGCAACAGTCAACAGTGATTTTTTTGAGTGAAAACATAGATAATAATAACAAATTATGCTATAATTACTGTGCGATTTTTGCAATTATAATCAATGAAAATCGGAATAGCTGTATTGGGTGCAGGTCGCTGGGGAGTTAACCTAATTCGTAACTTTCTCGAACATCCCAACAGCCAAGTTTTAGCGGTGGTAGACCCGAATCGAGATTCATTGGCGGTCGTTCAAAAACAATTTAATCTGGATGCCTCGGTGATTCTAGCTACCGATTGGTCTCAAGTGCAAGCCCTGCCGGGACTGCAAGCTGTGGCGATCGCTACTCCAGCTTCCACACACTACACCCTTGCAGCAGCAGCGCTGAAACAAGGCTACCACGTCTTAGCAGAAAAACCCCTCGCCCTCAACCTCACTGAAGCCATAGAACTCTGCCAATTAGCCGAAAAACAGCAGCGGCAACTCTTCGTTGACCACACTTATCTGTTTCATCCAGCAGTCGATCGAGGTCAAAGAATTATTCAACAGCATCAACTCGGAAAATTGCGCTACGGTTACGCCCAGCGCACCCATTTTGAACCGGTTCGCCATGACGTTGATGCCCTTTGGGACTTGGCAGTTCACGATATCGCTATTTTCAATACTTGGCTGGAACAAACGCCAATTGAAGTAAGGGCGATGGGTACTGTTTTTCCGAAGGAATCAGGAAAAGGGAAAAAGGAAGAAGGAATAAATCAAGAAGCAGCAGAAATGGAAAATCAATTTGCTCCTTCGCTGGTGACTACTAATCCTGCAGAAAAACTAGCAGATTTAGTTTGGGTAACACTCACCTATCCCGACGGATTTCAAGCATTTATTCACCTGTGCTGGCTAAATCCCGACAAACAACGGCGCTTAACAGTTGTTGGCAGTTTGGGAACCTTAATTTTTGATGAAATGTCGCCAGAAACTCCCCTGATTGTGCAGCGCGGCAATCCAGATTGGCGAGGCGAAGAGAATAACTGTTTTGAAAGTGCGTTAGCGAAGCCCGCCCCTACGGGGGCTACGCCAACGAAGAGGATCGCGCTGGAGCGAACAAGCCTCAGACATCGCGAAGTGTTGAGTTTAGAACAAGTAGAACCGCTGCGGAGAGTGTGCGATCGCTTCCTCAACTGCGTGCAAACAAATACCCCCTGTTTTACCTCTTCGGGCGCGGCCTCCGTCGAATTAATCCGCATTCTCAGCACTTTGAGCAAATCCCTCGAACTCGGCGGACAGCCCCTAATACCATTTTAGATTTTAGATTTTAGATTTTAGATTTTAGATTGGGAAAATCACTCCTCAACTTTTGAAATTTCCCTTTTCCGTTACTAAGTCCGGGCTGTGAAAATAAAAACTTGACTGCTGATTGACAGGCAAAGAAATCATCACCGTAGTACCTTGATTTACGCCCGCGCTGTGGAGGGTAATGCTTCCGATCATAGATTCCATTATCCTTCGCGAGATAGCCAAGCCCAAACCGTTACCGCCAAACCTGCGAGTTGTAGAACCATCAGCCATCACAAAAGGTTGAAACAATTTCTGCTGGTGCTCGGGATCAATACCAATTCCCGTATCTTTAATTGTCACCACCACCCAATCGCTTTGACCGCTGGGACCCGTCGTACTTTCCCCACTGCCGTTAAAACTACCAGAATTAGTCCTCGATTCTAGCCGCACAGATATATTAATGCTGCCCGACTCTGTAAACTTAACGGCATTGCTCAAAACATTTAAAAACACCTGTTTTAGCTTCTCTGGATCGGCATGAACAATAATCGGATCATGAGGCTCTGGCAAACTTAACTTCAAGCCTTTTTCCTCTATTTGAGTCGCTTGCAAATCAATCGCGTCTTCAAGTACCTGAGTAATGTCAACTACTTCTAACATCATCGAGAACGTGCCGGATTCTATTTTAGCAATGTCCAAAATATCATTAATGATATTGAGCAATTGCATTGACGAGTCGTGGGCCCGCTGTAAAAATTCCATTTCTTCATCTCGGTCATCGCAGTAGCCGTCCCGCACAATTTGAATAAAACCAATAATCCCGTTGAGCGGCGTTCTCAATTCGTGAGAAATGTTCCCCAAAAATTCATTTTTTAATTGATTCGCAACTTGCGCTTCTTTGGTTGCGACTTCCAATTCTCTTGCCCAGGATCTAAGGCGCTGCACCATGCTGTTGAGTGCTTCTGATAGTTGATTGAATTCCCTAATTTGGAAATCTTGGGGCACTGTCTGCGACGCTTCCGTATCTACTTTCATGGCGTAGTCTCTCAGTTTTTCCACTGGACGCGCCAAGTCGCGAGACAGATATAAAGTCGCGATGATACTAGCAGCAACTAAACCTACAATTAAATTAAATAAAACTTGCTGAATTTCTTCCAAACCTGACAGGGCGTAATCTAAACGAGAGACAGCTAAAATAATCCACTTGCTGTTCTCCTGTGTAGTTGAAGGACTCGGAATAGCGGCGTATCCTGCTAGCAACTCTACACCATTTCTTTCAAACGAAAATAGATGGAGAAAAGCTGTTCCGCCTGCGATCGCCCTTTTGACAATACTTTTTAGTCGATCGGCATCTGCCTCTTGGGCGATATTGCGGCCCACGCGGTTGATATTCGGGTGCGCCAAAATCGTCCCATCTTGGTCGATCGCCACGGTATAGCCGGCTAAAGAACCCTTGGGAGCGCTGGTTTGCACAGGCAATGCCGACTGCAAACTCAAAGCATAACTCAACTGCAGGGTATTGCCCCGACGAATGTAAACAGGAGCGCTCAACACCAAACTCGCTTGGCTATCGCGGCCTTCTTTACCCGCATCTGGAAAATCCTCAGCCCCCAAAGCCCCCTTCCGATCGTTTGCTGTCCCCTGTCGCTGCTGAGGCAAGGACAGGCTGATGTAAACGCTCTTGTCGTCCAGCAGCGTTTGCTGCTGCTGTACGGGCGGCCAAAATTTTGCCGGCAGCGACTGAATCGGCTGCTGCCCGCAAGTGCTTGCTATCACTTGATTTGTCTTTAAATTAGTCAATTGCAAGCAATCAACCTGCGCTGGCAACCGCTGCCCTAATTGGGCGATAAACTTTTGATAATCCTTCGGATTTACCGACTGCAACATGGAGCTTTCCGAAGCGCCGATCAGATTCGACTTCAGCGATTTCGCCCACTGTTCAATAGTTTCTGCTTTTCTGACTGCACTTTCGGTCAAGTTTTGACGAGCAGTTTCCAGAAGCGTCGAGCGTGCCTTGCGATAGGTAACATACTCCCCCACCAGTAGAACAGGTACGCTGAGCAACAAAATCCGCGACAGTAAAATACGGCGAAAGGAGGATTGACCTAACTTAACCATAGGAAATATCTAAATTAAGGTGCAACACCCAACAGCGACCATTAAAGTGAAATAAACCAGACCGAAAGCATGAATCTGTCTAGGGGACTCTGCTGACTGGACAACACAGCTTCAGAACAACATTTAAACACAATTATAGAAGCCACTGTAGTAATCTCGATTCTAAGTGTGTGGGCCCAAAGATGCTCAGCAATTTGTTTGGCAAATGCCTGTGATTTCGGTCACACTTCCCTTCTCAATTCTCGGAGCGACTGGTATCCGAGCGCCCCTGGGCCAATTTTTAAGGCTGCAAAAAGCGTCGGGTGGACATACCGCAGTTGCTTGAAGCTAGAATCGCATCGATGCACTCGCCCCAAATTAACAGGCAAAAAGTTCGGTTTCCGGCTAGTGTACAGAGAGAATTCTTGCTCGATCGGACTTTTTTTTTCCGAATGCCTTCGAGAGATGGGCCAGAGATGGGCGATGCAAGATTTTGCACCCTGTGAAAGATTTCTTTTGCCATCCGGTTGATTCGGTGACAAAATTCACCGATCAAACAAAAAGAATGAGACGATCGAGCTGCCGATCGACTTGGACAACCCTAATGTGGGGAACCTTGGCGCAAACAGTGTACCCACGCTCTGTAAATTCGCGGTCTCGGCAATAATCTCCATAGCTTAATCGATGAAAAAAAACTTTAGCAATTATACGTATTATTACACAAACAACCGTCCGAGATATCATCACGCTTATTTGATATCTCCCCTATTAGAAATGCTGGCGGCACTTCAGCAGACCAGCAAGACAAAACTCCGAGTTTTGGATCTCGGCTGTGGCAATGGCAGCCTCAGTCACGTTATCGCAGAGCACGGCTGCGAAGTTGTCGGCGTTGACACTTCTGCGCCCGGAATAGCCATCTCCCGTCAAAGTTTCCCCGATTGTCAGTTTATCCAAGCAGATATTTATGACCTCCCAGATACCGATATTCTGAAATCATTTGATGTTGTCTTAGCTATTGAAGTAATCGAACACTTGTTTTATCCTAAAGAACTAGCAAAAACTGCCAAAAGATGCCTCACTCCGGGAGGAAGACTAATTATTTCCACACCCTATCACGGCTATTTAAAAAATCTGGTTTTAGCGGTTTCTGGCAAACTAGATCAACATTTTACTGTTCTTTGGGATAACGGTCACATTAAATTTTTTTCAGTAGAGACGCTGACCAAGTTATTAATATATGAAGGATACACCGACATAAAATTTAAATTTGCTGGTCGGTTTCCCTATCTTTGGAAATCAATGTTATGCTCTAGTACGTTCTCGCCACCAGTGGATAAATTATGAGTTGGGATTTGTGATTTTTCAGCCCATTAATTTTTCTGAATAAACGACCAGCCCTCATGAAAAGTAAAAAATAACTTTTACGGTGAAGTGGTGAAACCAGTAAAATGACTGTTGGCATTTGGATATTAGGCGATCAACTTTGGCAGAACCAAGCTGCGATCAACCGCACCGATGATAAATCTTCCCTACAGGGATTTCCTAGCGCGCCACCGGGAAAAACTTCAGTCGATCGATCCCATGAGCTTTATCTTAGCCAATCTCGACAAAATGCCGCCGACAGAATTGGCAACCATCGGCCAAAAAGCGGCAGAGTGGCACTTAGGAAGTCATTAGTCAGCAATCAGTAGTCATTAGTCATTTGTTACTTGCTACCCATGCCCCATGCCCCATGCCCATGCCCCATGCCCTTTGCAATTCTTATTTTTTCCCTGACTTTTCCCTAAATATTCCACAGCGTTTCCACAGGCAAGTCTGAGGTTTTCCACAGATGCGACAAAGTTTTCCACAGAAATTAACGGCACGGTAGCATCTTGCTGCGGAATTGGGGATTTCCTTAACTTGCTGCCCAATCCCTCATAAACCACCCAACACATAAAGATATGTAACAAAAAATGCCCTGAAAAGCTTATTATTTGGTAAACCTTTTTTTTATCTAAAGGACTTTGTAATATTTCGCAACATTGACAAACCCACCCCCTCATAGCGCACAATGATGCGACCGACCTAAAAAAAAGCGCTCTGATTTCGGCTGTGCCTGCACCTGTATCCGGCCGAAGGGGGGGTTCTGTTTTCAATTTATTAGCGAGACTAAAAAAAATGATGAACCCAACAGTCAGTATTTTTGCTGAAATTCCCGAAACGCTGCACGATTCTCTCAAAACTTACCTGGAAACCCATCCCGAATGGGATCTAGACCGAGTATTTTGCGCGGCCCTGTCGCTGTTTTTGTTGCAGAATGCCGATAGCGGTACGCCTGAAGCTTCGCGCAGTTATCGCCAAGCTGCGAGAGTTTATCTCGAAACTCTGTTTCAATCTCCTCAAGACTTGCACAGCAACAATGTAACTCCGTCGTCTTGAAGGATCAGGGGAGAGGGGGAGACGCGGTTTCTGGGAAGGATTTTAGTTGACCGAGAGGGCGTGCACTGCATAGGTGGCAACTTCAGCTTAAAATCCCTGAGAACTATCGCTTATAGCTTAATGCCGAGCCCCATTGTATCTCCCTTAAGAAGGAGACTTGGATAGCTTCAAGTCCCCCCGAACTATCAGGGGATGCCGGGGGGACTTGAAGCTGCCTTAATCGTCAAACAGTAGACGGGTAGTACATAAGATGCGCTTGTTTACATCCATGGTGCTTATGGCGCACTCTACAGACTACAAACAAATGGCTGAAGACTACATCATGCCCATGCCGCCCATGCCACCCATGCCGCCCATGCCACCCATGCCGCCCATGCCGCCCATGCCGCCCATGCCGCCCATGTCGCCCATGTCGCCGCCGGCTTTTTTCTTCTCGGGTTTTTCGACAATCACAGCTTCAGTGGTCAGCACCATACCAGCAATGGAACCGGCATTTTGCAAAGCCGATCGCACTACCTTAGCGGGGTCAATAATCCCGGCGGCAATCATATCTTCGTACACGTCGGTGAGAGCGTTGTAGCCAACGTTGAACTCGCTCGCCCGCACTCGTTCGATGACGATCGAACCTTCGACGCCGGCATTATCAGCGATTTGACGCAAAGGTGCTTCCAAAGCTTTCTTCACCAAGTCAGCGCCTACTTGTTCTTCGGCGTCTAAAGTATTTGCGATCGCATCTATTTTTGTAATCAGGTGAATTAGCGTCGTGCCACCTCCGGCAACGATACCTTCTTCCACAGCAGCTTTAGTAGCGTTCAGAGCGTCTTCAATACGCAGTTTACGGTCTTTGAGCTCGGTTTCTGTAGCTGCGCCGACTTTAATTACAGCGATGCCGCCGGCGAGTTTGGCGATGCGTTCGGTTAGCTTTTCCTTGTCGTAGTCGGAATCCGTCGCTTCTAGCTGCTTGCGGATTTGCTCGATCCGTTTTAGCACGTCAGCTTTGTGTTCTTCGCCAGCAACAATGATCGTGTTTTCTTTGTCGATCGTAATTTTGCGGGCTGTACCGAGCATTTCTAGGGTTGCGGTATCGATGCTGAGTCCGACTTCTTCAGAAATCAGTTGACCGCCGGTGAGTACGGCGATATCTTGAAGCATAGCTTTGCGTCGCTCCCCAAAACCAGGAGATTTCGTTGCTGCGATGTTCAATACGCCGCGGGCTTTGTTGACTACCAGAGTTGCCAAAGCTTCGCCTTCAATATCTTCGGCGATAATTAGCAGCGGTTGACCTGTGCGGGCGATTTTTTCGAGAACTGGAATTAGTTCTTGAATGGAGCTAATTTTTTTGTCGGTAATCAGGATGCGAGCGTTTTCGTACTCAACTTCCATGCGGTCGGTGTTAGTGACGAAATACGGAGAAAGATATCCGCGATCGTACTGCATCCCTTCGACAACTTCCAATTCCGTTGTCAGAGATTTCGACTCTTCTACAGTAATTACGCCGTCTTTCGTGACTTTTTCCATTGCTTGGGCAATCATACTGCCTACTTCTTCGTCGTTACCGGCGGAGACAGTGGCGACTTGAGCAATGGCGCTTCCTTCGACGGGTTTCGCCAATTTCTCGATTTCCAGCACCAAGTGGGCGATCGTTTTTTCAATACCCCGGCGCAGCGCGACTGGGTTTGCGCCTGCTGCGACATTCTTCAAACCTTCGCGAATGAGGGATTGAGCTATAACCGTTGCGGTTGTTGTGCCGTCGCCTGCGATATCTTTAGTTTTGGAGGCGACTTCTTGAATTAAGCGAGCGCCAGCATTTTCCAGGGGGTCTTCGAGTTCGATCTCCCTAGCAACGGTGATACCGTCGTTAACGATTTGGGGAGCACCGTATTTCTTTTCCAATAGGACGTTCCGGCCTTTCGGGCCCAAGGTGATGCGGACAGCATCGGCGAGTTGATTGACGCCGCGTTCTAGTGCCCGCCGAGATTTGTCGCTAAATGCAACTATTTTGGTCATGTTTGTCTCCAATCGCTTACATTAGCAAATTTAGCACTCTCTGAGTCTGAGTGCTAAGTCGATCGATTTTTGATTGTAGCGCGCCTCAACGGTGTGGGGGATTGGGGGTGCGGATGGGAGATTTGGGCGATCGTTCCGGGTTGCTAAGGACAGGGCATTGCCGTGTCCCCACATATCTCGTGTCGCCACAGATATAATGTGGTTTGTTACATATCGATATACTCAGGTTTTGGTTCAGGCATAAACCCAATTTTGATGGCGCGTTATCCCAAAGCAGAATTTTTAATAAAAATTTCTTAACTTGTGTTTTCGGTCATCTACCTTTCGATAGAGCTTCTATTCTTTTTTCGTAATTGCTCAACCCCCTTGACAAGAAGAGGAGATAGACATTAGATAAAGGAATGGAAAAACTCCCCGACTTAAAGC
>NZ_JAUBQR010000067.1:0-29187 GCF_036701385.1 Microcoleus sp. Pol12B4
AAACGGCAACTCCAACTGCAACTGCGGTAACTGAGGTTTCTGCTGTGCTTTCGACTGCTTCTTCGGCTGCGTTTTTGACTGCGTTTTCGGTTGTGCCTCGGGCTGTCTTTCTGAGTGAGTCGCTGCGGATCCCAGTTGACGGCGGAGCGTTTCAATTTGATTTTTCAGGTCATTTTCTACGTCTTCAATGGCGTCGGAAACAAACTGATTAATTGTTTGGACTGTGCGTTCTAATTTTATTAACAGCAGTTTTTCCAGTTCATCCAACTGTCTCAAAGCACCTTCAAGATTTACCTCCGAAATAACAGCAGATGTTGGCGGACGGTTGCTGCTCGATTGTTCAATTTTTTTAGCCATTTTATCTACCTTTTCCTGAAATGCTTTTTCTACTTGTTCGAGCAAATGCTTAATCTGTTCTATTTGGTTACGCTCAAAGCTCTGATCAGTTAGAGCTTTTACGTGCTTTTTTAGCAGATCTTCATTTTTTTTAACAGATTGTTCTATTTGTTTTGTTAGACTATCTACCTTTTTTTGAAATGATAGCTCAAATTGTTGCAGTAGAGTCTCAATTTGTGCTGTTTTATGAGGCGGTTGCGGAGCTAAATGTTCCATTTCAGCTTGAGCAACAGCTACCTCCTCGTCGGTCATTTCAAATACCCACGCCCACATTTGCTCGATGCCGAGTTCTTTTGCAACAATACACCAATCTGAGCCGCAGACTACTTCATATTCTTCTTCGTTGCTGTAAGCTTCTGTAGGGCGTACAATTAAAGGAATTAAGTTGCTGCCTTGCTCGATCAAACTTCTCCTAAGAGCTTCGCGGCGTTCGCGAGGAATTTCGCCCCGATCAGACTCTGGTATTGCAATTTGGGAAGTGTAAATCTGACTGTGACTAATGGGCTTAATCCGCAAATATTCAACTATTCGGTTTTGATCGGACGATCGATCCATCTTGTTACAAGTCCCCTTTTGTCATTAAAATCTGGTGTTTGGGTATTTATGTATGTTTGCACTTTACAGCCTGCGTTTTAAGGGATGCAGGACTAACCCAAGAACTCTAATTGTAGGGTGCGAGACAAACACCTTACCCAGACCGTGGTAAGTTAAAGGGTTTCTTGGGCTGAGTCTTCCCAGTCTGCGATCGAACTCGGTTATCTGGGGGAGATATGGCGTTGCTGCTGTAACTGTGCGGCTGGCTGTGCGGTGACAGCCTGATCGGCAAAAGTTACGGCAATTCCTAAAAAAAGCGACTGTGATGAGTTTAACTGGCTGTGGGACACCAATGATCCACTGCTTTACTCATCTTTACTTTTTTTGGCGTAGAGACTCACTGAGTCAAAGTTGCCAGTGGCGACAGGAATTGCGAGTTATGAATATTTGTGCCACTTATCAATTATTTTAATCATTGTTTTTTCGCCTAACCCATCAATACGTTTGACCGCACTTGTAAAGGACACAAACTGCTGCACCTTTCGTTCTGTGATTATGCTGTCGATCATGTGAGACTTCAAGCCAGCATCTTTAAAATTCGCCAACAATTCAGATTTAGTGAGAGTATTGAGTGCTTCCAACGCCGACATTGATTCGGAAGTTACGTTTTCAACTTCTGGTATCCTCTCTACCACCACTGGTTTTTCGGGCGGCGACTCTGATTTCAACTCATTAATTCTGTTTGCTAACCCAGCTTCAACTAATAGAGGTACTTGTTGTAAGATTCGGTTTTCAAATTCTTGTATACTCTGGGCTAAAACTTTTTGTTCACGGGCGTACTCGGCTTTTAATTCATTAATTTGACTTGCAAACTGGGCTTCAATACTTGTTAGCCGCTGTTCTAAAGTAGATGACTCTTGGGGAGTTTGATTTTCACATAAGTTAGGGACTTCGACCCAAGAAACCGGGTTTTTTATGGAATCTGCGGGCTGCGACGAAGTATTGTCGTACAAAAATCCGGTTTCTGGGTTCTCAACTAAATTCTCAGTGATTGCGGTTTTTCTGAGAATTTCAAGTTGTTGGAGGAGAAGCTCTTCATTTTCTTCTTCCAGGATGAATGCTCCGATTGTCTCGCCTTTGAGAGATTCTATTTCCTTTGCTCTCACCGCCGCGTAGTATTCAAAATATCCGTCTACTATCTCGTAGGCATCCATACCGTTTCGGCGGACAATTATCGGATTAATCAATCCTCCTGAATCTAAAATTAGTCTCGCTAATTTCTCCAACTCAGCATCTGCAAAATTGGAACGGGGAACTGTGGATGTAATTCTTTTCACTGCAACCAGTGACGGAAATAATTTTTTCATGAGTTTTTACTTACCTATTTTTTCCAAAACTTCTATTGCTAGCATTTCAAATTCTTGGGAGGCGATGGAATCTGGCTTAAAGTCCAGCACTGAAATCGGATCTGCGATTTCCATATTTCCCACGATTTGCATTTGTTCTGCACACTTTGCTAAATCGTCTCTCTCGTAAATTACGCTGTCCATGATTTCCAGGCCGTAGCGTTTGGGAATTGCATCCCTCCGCTTGGGCAAACTATACTGTACAAATTTAGTATTAGTTGAGATTTTGCAGGGGAGTACGCCTAAAATTGCGATTGGCTGTTTGCCGATTTTTTTCCTGAATGCGTTAACTTTTTTGATAAAATCCTTGACATTAACCAATCCTTGATTGGCAAAAGGTTTTAAGTCAGAAGGAATAATTAAATAATCCGCCGTAATTAGGGCAACTCTGGCGTAAAAATTCAAAGAGGGTGGCGTATCGATCAGTACAATATCATATTTATCCTGTGCTACTGCTAGTTTCTGAATTAAAATCAGGCGACTGTAATCTAGTTGATTGAATTCAGTTTCTTCGTGCATCAAATTGATGTGGGAAGGAATCACATCAATTTCTGGATGGCAAAAACTTGACTTGCGAGCTACTTCTTCGATCGAGAAAAAGTCTTCTGATTGCAAAACTTGAAGAATATTATTATCTTTCAAATCATCTTGTTCTTCATCCTCAAATTTTACTAAACCCGTCGCAAAGGTTGTATTAGCCTGACTGTCTAAGTCTATCACCAAGACTCTCTTACCTTTCTTGCTCAGCGCAGCAGCTAAATTGACTACAGTTGTAGTTTTGCCAACGCCACCTTTGTTATGGTAAACTGCAATGATTTTCATACTACTTTGCCTTTTTTGGGGAACGGTTACATCGGATTTAACTTGAGGCTTAACTAGATAATTTTCAGGTATTTGTTCCAGTTCAGAGATTTGAATTGGCTCAGGTTCTGCGGTGGCTGGATTGTTGGGCTGTACTGGGACTTCGCTAATTAACTCAGGACTAACCAAATTAATTTTACTATCTTCCAGTTTGAGGTTATCGGGATTTTTTATAAATTTTAAACTATCTCTGCCAATTAAACCGCTAATTTCATCAATTCTATTTTCAAGGTCTTGTCCAGCACACTTAAAGACTAGCTCAATATCATCGGCGACTCTTTGGTAAATTCTAATTTCTTTACCGTTAGTTATGAGTCCGTAGCGGATGCTCAAACTTGTTAAATAGCGATGGAGTTTTCGCAGGTGGCGGTCTAAATTTTCCTTCGGATGTTTAGCCTCCATAACTACACTCATCGGCGAGTCTGCATCGACAACTATGGGGATAACTTGGGTGGCAAATGAGAGGAAGTCTAGACGAATATTCCCAAATGCTATTTCTTGGTGCCAAGTGTCGGGCGTATAGCCTAACTTTGGTAGCAGATAGCTGACAATCAGTTTGCTTTCTACTTCGCTTTCGTTGCGACAGTTATTGGGATTGAAAGTCATTCGATTTTAGATTTTAGATTTTAGATTTTAGATGGGAATGACTGATTTAATAATGGTACGGATTTTGATATTGACAGTAGGGCGCGCATTCCGCCCCTTACAAAAGCTACGGATTGTAATATCGAAAAACCCGGTTGTGTTTTACAAACCGGGTTTTTCGGGCATTTATCGCGTTTAAAACTTACTTTGTTTTAGCGTTAAATTCCTGCAATGTTTGATAGCCGCCAGCGGGATTGTACAAGTGACAGTTGTCGGCAATCCGCTTCATTAAAGACCAAGAAAATTCTGTTTCGTAGAGATGATCTTGCCAATTTTCCTTTAAGCTGCTGTGGGCGAGGCGCAAATTGTACCAGGGAATAGCAGTTGAAAGGTGATGGGGAACGTGGACGTTAATATCGTGGCACAGAAACTCTACCCAGCGGGGATAATCGCAGTGAACTGTTCCCGATAGTTGCGATTGGGCTTCGTTCCATTCTTCCGGTTCTTTAAAAGAAATGTCTGGTGCTGTGTGGTGAACGATCGTAAAAGTGCTCATCCAGAAATGGTAAACCAGCCAGGGCATCAACCAAAATTTGACAAATCCCCAAATGCCTGTGGTTGCAATTAAAATCGGGAATCCGATCGCAGCACCGATTAAAACCACTAAAACAGAAAACCGGACTTGTTCTTGTTTCTGTTGGCCTTTGAAGCGCCACCACATAAAGTGTACTTTTGCCCAGTGGGCGATCGAGCCGATCCACCACATTGGACCAAATATTAAACTATAAGCTATTTGTAAAGCCTTGGGCGCCCCAGCGTAGTCTGCTGCTGTCATCGGGTGCCAAGCATTATCTTCGCCAAGTTTATTGGTGTGCTTGTGGTGGTAATTGTGACCGTGCCGCCATGCGTGAAACGGGAAAATTAACGGCAGAAATGCAATATGTCCGACTAAATCGTTTACCCAGCGGCGATTAGCAAATGATCGATGCCCGCAGTCGTGGCCGATCACAAAAAAACCGGTTAATCCGGTTCCTGTGAAAATCCACATTAGGGGTAGTAGAAACCAAGGAGAGACTGCTATGCCCCAGTA
Source organism: Microcoleus sp. Pol12B4 (assembly GCF_036701385.1). Taxonomy (NCBI): domain Bacteria; kingdom Bacillati; phylum Cyanobacteriota; class Cyanophyceae; order Oscillatoriales; family Microcoleaceae; genus Microcoleus; species Microcoleus sp. Pol12B4. The sequence goes on from NZ_JAUBQR010000067.1 coordinate 4,873, forward strand.
ACCGACAGCAACTAGCAAAACGTTGACGATTACTTTTGTCCAAGCTTTGCGGGGGTTTTTGACGAATACTTCCCGCGGCAGGGTTTTGAGAATATCTTTGAGGCGCAGGTTGGAAGTGTCACTTGCGGATGTCAAATTTAGTGGTTTTTCGATCGATGCTGTCATAAACTGATTTCGATTCTCCGTATGCCATGAGGATGGCTTAACAAATTAGCGCAATAAAAAAGCGCCATAAAATATCAGCTCGTTGCCAGCAAGCAGCAGACGAGTTGAGCTGTAGGCAAGCGCGTTTTAGCAAAAGCTAGCGATCGCTATCCGCAGTTAGGAATTTCTAGCACTTTTGGCAAAAAACACTGCGGGTAGCAAAACCTTTGTTTTTATAACACAGGGGCAGCACAGTTAGCATTAGCGACTGTTGTCTGCTAATTGCTGTTGCTGCCAGAAATGGGGTCGAGAGCCGGCAAGCCAGCGACCGAGCGTTGCTGTTTGAGGCTTTGCACTTCCAGCAGCAAGGATTCGATTTCTGCTTGCAAGTGCAGGAACTTAACTTGCTGGTCGGCTTGGTACGGGCACTTCACCGAATTTACTGTGCGGGCAAAACTGGTCGATAGGGTAGAAGAACTAGCCATTTCGGGGTTGCTCGCGGTGACTTGAGGCCGGGAAAGAGTGGATGAATTATTTGACATTAGTAATTGAGTAGACATATCTACACATTCACACCATTAAGTTACTTTAACCTGAACCGATCGTATTAAACATCAAATTAACCGATCGAGCTAAAATTAGTGTAAATTCCTTGGCCATCGCCTAAAACCATTGACATCGTGACCCTGATTCTACCTGCTACTGACTCTGCTCCTAACTCTGCTGCCCGCGCCGCCGAGCCGAAACGGTACGGCTGGCCCGGCTTGATCGAAGCTTATCGCCCCTACCTGCCGGTGACGGAAACCACGCCGGTAGTGACGCTCCAAGAAGGCAATACTCCCCTGATTCCAGCACCTGCGATCGCCTCTCTCATCGGTAGAGACGTGCGCGTCTTGGTGAAATACGACGGCCTCAACCCCACTGGTAGTTTCAAAGACCGGGGGATGACAATGGCGATTTCCAAGGCGAAGGAAGCTGGTGCGGAGGCAGTAATTTGCGCCAGTACCGGCAATACTTCGGCCGCCGCCGCCGCCTACGCCAGACGCGGGGGAATGCGAGCTTTCGTGTTGATTCCCGAAGGTTACGTGGCTTTGGGCAAGCTGGCGCAAGCTTTGCTTTACGGTGCGGAAGTAATTTCGATTGGGGGAAATTTCGATCGAGCCTTAGAAATTGTCCGCGAAATGGCTGTCAATTATCCGGTGACATTGGTCAACTCCGTGAATCCTTACCGCTTGGAAGGTCAGAAAACCGGAGCTTTTGAAGTGGTGGACGCTTTGGGCGACGCCCCCGACTGGCTCTGCATTCCCGTGGGAAATGCGGGAAACATCACAGCATACTGGATGGGTTTTTGTCAATACCACCAAGCCAAAAAATGTTCGCGCCTGCCACAGATGATGGGATTTCAAGCAGCGGGGGCTGCACCTTTAGTAACGGGCCAACCAGTGGCGAACCCAGAAACCCTGGCGACGGCGATTCGGATCGGCAACCCCGCTAGCTGGAAACAGGCGATCGCAGCTTCCGAAGCCAGCCGCGGCAGTTTTGCAGCAGTCACCGACGCCGAAATTCTCGACGCTTACCGTTTGTTAGCATCACAGGAAGGGATTTTCTGCGAACCAGCCAGTGCAGCTTCTGTGGCCGGTTTGCTGAAGGTAAAAGACCAAGTTCCGACTGGGGCGACGGTGGTTTGCGTGCTGACTGGTAACGGTTTGAAAGACCCGGATACGGCAATTAATCACAGCAACAATCTGTTTAAAAGCGGCATTGCTCCGACTTTGGATGCGGTAGCTGGGGCGATGGGGTTTTAGCAGGTCAAATAAATGCCCAATATTCGGCAGATTAAGGGTTTTGACCTGTGGTAGCGGTAAAATCAAAACGATTAAACCGCACATATTCCACTAATACCCCATTGGCGGCTAATTCCAACGCAAGCGCTCAAGGATTTTTAACTTGACGCCCGGCCTGTAAATAGGCGTTGTCTCATCTCTAATGCCTGTAGGCAGAGCGATTCAGCTTCACTGTAACGTCCTTGGGAGTTGTAGAGTTCTGCCAAGGTATCGAGATTTTTTGCCACATCGGGATGGTCGCCTGCAAATAGGCGTTGTTTCATCTCTAATGCTTGTAGGCATAGAGGTTCAGCTTCACTGTAACGTCCTTGGGAGTTGTAGAGTTCTGCCAAGGTATCGAGATTTTTTGCTACATCGGGATGGTCGCTTGCAAATAGGCGTTGGAACATCTCTAATGCTTGTAGGCATAGAGGTTCAGCTTCACTGTAACGTCCTTGGGAGTTGTAGAGTTCTGCCAAATTATTGAGACTGGATGCCACATCGGGATGGTCGCCTGTAAATAGGCGTTGGAACATTTCTAATGCCTGTAGGCAGAGGGGTTCAGCTTCACTGTAACGTGCTTGAGTTCTGTAGAGAGATCCCAAGTTATTGAGACTGATTGCCACATCGGGATGGTCGCCTGTAAATAGGCGTTGTTTCATCTCTAATGCTTGTAGGTAAAGAGGTTCAGCTTCACTGTAGCGTCCTTGGGAGTCGTAGAATCCTGCCAAGTTATTAAGAAAGATTGCCAGATTGGGATCGTCGCCTGTCAATAGGCGTTGTTTCATCTCTAATGCCTGTAGGTAGAGCGGTTCAGCTTCACTGTAGCGTCCTTGGGAGTCGTAGAATACTGCCAAATCATTGAGACTGAGTGCCACATCAGCATGGTCGTCTGTAAATAGGCGTTTTCTCATTCCTAATGCCTGTAGGTAGAGCGGTTCAGCTTCACTGTAGCGTCCTTGGGAGTAGTATAATACTGCCAAATTCTTGAGACTGGTTGCCAGATTGGGATCGTCGCCTGTCAATAGGCGTTGCCACATTTCTAATGCCTGTAGGTAGAGGGGCTCCGCTTCACTGTAGCGTCCTTGGGAGTCGTAGAATACTGCCAAATCATTGAGACTGAGTGCCACATCAGCATGGTCGCCTGTAAATAGGCGTTGGAACATCTCTAATGCCTGTAGATAGAGGGGCTCCGCTTCACTGTAGCGTCCTTGGGAGTCGTAGAATACTGCCAAGTTCTTGAGACTGAGTGCCACATCAGCATGGTCGCCTGTAAATAGGCGTTTTCTCATTCCTAATGCTTGTAGGTAGAGGGGTTCCGCTTCACTGTAACGTGCTTGGGAGTCGTAGAGTTTTGCCAAATCATTGAGAAGGATTGCCGCAGTAGAACTGTCGCCTGTAAATAGGCGTTGCCACATCTCTAATGCTTGTAGGAAGAGGGGTTCCGCTTCACTGTAGCGTCCTTGGGAGTAGTAGAGTGATCCCAAGCTTCTGAGACTGCATGCCACCCTAGAACTGTCGCCTGTAAATAGGCGTTGTGTCATCTCTAATGCCTGTAGGTAGAGGGGTTCCGCTTCACTGTAGCGTGCTTGGGAGTAGTAGAGTAATCCCAAGAAATCGAGACTGGTTGCCACATCAGCATGGTCGCCTGAGTGAAGGGATTGAGCTAAGATTAATGCTTGTTCACCTACCAAAAACGCTTCAGTGAATTTGCCTTCTTTGTGAAGTTGGTAAGACTGTACATGAACCCTTGACCACTCTAGTTCTTGCGTAAAGGCATTCCAACGCTGACTTAAACCATTAGCCAATTGATTAAAAAAATTCATTTCCTTTAACCTCGATTATTGTCGATCAAAACAGGGTTTATGTATTGTTCACCAACCCCAATAAACCACCTTTTTGGATATTTATCGGCTGAGAAACCCAGTCTCTTGTGCAAAAGCTGGTTCCTGTATTACATCCCCACCCCATCTAGCCTCTCAGAAACTCGGTAGATCATCGCAACAACCGGGTTTCTCTGTTTTCACTAATGATTGACGATCGCCCGATCGCAATTAACCCGCTTCGATCGCCTAAAATAAAACTCAACACTTTTGCAATTATACAATGACTAGCCCTACTGCAACCCTGTTAATTGCCTGTCCCGATCGCAAAGGACTCGTCGCCTTACTTGCTAACTTTATCGCATCCCATAATGGCAATATCATCCACGCGGATCACCATACAGATTTTACCGCCGGATTGTTTCTGAGCAGGCTAGAATGGCAATTAGAGGGTTTTGACTTAACAACTGAAGAAATAACACCTGCTTTTAGTGAAATTGCCAAGGACTTACAAGCCAATTGGCAATTGCATTGCTCTCATAAAATTCGACGCATTGCAATCTGGGTAAGCCGTCAAGATCATTGTTTATTAGACTTGATTTGGCGACAACAATCGCAAGAAATCAGAGGTGAAATTCCGCTGATAATCAGCAACCATGAAAATTTAAAGCCTCTTGCCACACAATACGGTATCGACTTTGAGTATATTCCCATTACTAAAGACAATAAAGCTATTCAAGAAGCACAACAGTTAGAACTTCTTAAAAAATATAATATTGACTTAGTAGTTTTGGCTAAATATATGCAAATTTTGAGTCAAGAATTTATCAGAAAATTTCCCCATGTGATTAATATTCACCATTCATTTTTACCCGCATTTGTGGGTGCAAATCCCTACGAGAGGGCTTATGAAAGAGGGGTAAAAATTATCGGTGCAACAGCCCACTATGTTACACCCGATTTAGATGCTGGGCCGATTATCGAACAAGATGTTGTGCGCGTCAGTCACCGCGATGAAGTGTCCGATCTGGTTCGCAAAGGTAAAGATTTAGAAAGGGTTGTTTTAGCAAGGGCGGTGCGATATCATTTACAAAATCGTGTTTTAGTTTATGGCAATCGGACTGTGGTTTTTGCTTGAAAATTAGGTATCATATCAATCTTGGTTTGTTACTCATTTGATAACTCGGCGAGTCATATCAATTCCGGTTGCACGAGCGAAGTCCAGCGAATCCCAAAGTTTTCTCAACTTGATATTTTTCATTAATTGTGATGCTGTTAAGATTTTCCGTTGTCGTCTTGTTGCGATCGCTCTTGGGTCAATTTTCGCAAAGAGCGGCCCATACGACGAGGTTTCGGAACTTTACTTTTGCCCGCGGGCCATCCTTCGCGCTGCAGGGAACGATCGCCATCTGTCTCTTCGGTTTGGTCATGAAACAAAATTTGTCGCGTGGGATAAGGAAAATCGATGCCGTTTTCCACCAGCTTTTTTTTAATAGCACAAATTACCTTGTCGCGCGATCGCATATCGTCCATTCGGCGCGGCGGAGTAATCCACCACCGAACGCGGATATTGACCGTACTTTCTGCTAGCTCAACCACCAGCACATCGGGTGCAGGATCTTTCAACACCTCCTTTATGCTGTACAATGCTTCCAGCATTAACTGCTTGGCGCAGTCAATATCGTCGCCGTAACCAATACTAAAATCGTATTCCGTGCGACGTTTATCGAAAGCGGTATTCACTGTCACCGAATTCGTAAACAATTCGGCATTGGGAATGACAATCCGGCGACCATCATAGGTTAGGATTGTTGTAGCGCGGGTCTCAATATTTTCTACCGTTCCCTCAAAGTTTTTAAACACAATCTGGTCATCGATTCGGAACGGTTCCGTCAACAGAATTAGGATACCGGCTAAGAAGTTTTGCAAGATATCGCGAAAGGCAAAACCAATCGCCACCCCGCTAATTCCCAGCAATTGAATCAAATCCCCAGCTTTAAATGTGGGAATTACAATCGAAAGAGCAACAAACAGACCAACTAGAACGATCGTACCCTGCGCCAACCGTCCTAACACCAGCCCCAAATTTCGTGCTTGGCGGTGGTGGCGGGTAACCCGCCTGACCGCTCTCTTAATTGCCCCGCCCACACAGAAAAAGATTGCAAAGACAATTAACGCCAGCACAATATTGGGCAACATGATAATCAAGCCATCGATCATGCTCTCCATCTTTACCCAGACTGCGGATATCTCTGTCTTCATGAAGTTTCCTCGCGTATCAGTCGCTGTCGATATTAGTGAGAATTAGCTCGATTAACTTCTATCTAAAGACTGTAGGTTGGTCCGACGCGAGGAATATTTTTCGGTGGTTTTCAAAATTTTGAATACGGATTGTAGGTTGGGATATAGTACATTTACATCGATTAGTAAACCATCCCTAGATACGGAATAATAAAGAAGCGGATGAATTAATGTCGTCTAATTGCAGGAAAAGCAAAAACAACGCATCGCTGACTAAATCCCATCTGCTAAGGGGACTCGCCATGCCGACTATTCCTGAATTTTTAACTCCTAATTCCCAAAGGGCGGTAGATCGAGTAACTGATTTTTAGAAGGTGGAAGTTGGGCGGTATTTTTGCCTGGGGCAGAAGTTTGACGTATTTCCAGAGCAGTTTCGCCAGGATTCGCAGTGCGAGTAGGTACTATTTCTAAAGAATATACTGTCTCCGTTTTTGCAGGGGCAGGATTTTGTGCTTTCGTGAGCAAGTCAACGGCATCTCCGAGGGCGCTAGTTAAATTTTTGCTAGTTTCGGCGTGACGGGCTTCTTCTTGTTTGAGGGCTTGAGTGAGTTGTTTAACTTGTTCGATCGCCCGATCGCGCTCTTCGAGAACTTCTGCTAACTTAGCTTTAAGTTCGCCTACTGTTTGCAGTTGTTCGACTTCCTGCTGGCGAGCAACCCCAGCATCGTCGCCTTCGGGCATAATGGGGGAAAAATTTTGTAATTGCTCTATTTGTGCTTCCAGAGAAGCGATGCTTTGCTGAGTTAATTTAGCATCATTCCGCCGCTGCTCGGCTTCGGTATTGTAGAGTTGGCGCCACTGAGCCGCACTTTCACCGGCCTCATCTCGATCGCGCGAAACTTCTGTTAACTGCTGTTGCAGCCGCTTGATTTCATCTAACCACTGTCTGACATCCTGAGCCATATTGATTTTAGATTTTAGATTTTAGATTTTAGATTTTAGATTACCAATGGCTTAATTAAGTAACGCTCCTTATTTCCAGTTGCGCGATCGTCCTGCATCCATTTTCCCTTTTTTAGTTCCCCGTCTCCTGTGCGCTATGAACATTTTTTACTGGTTGCGCTACCTGATTTTAGCTTTGTTTCAGGCATTTTTGAGGCTGCTTCGAGCTCTCAAACGGAAATTTGGGGGTTTTTTGCTGTTTTGTCGGTGTTTGACTTGGGGCACGCTCAAGGAAGTCGGCGCGAAGGCAGGAGAACAGCGCTTGCCGGGGCTATCTGCAGAAATGGCCTACAATTCTATGCTGGCGCTGTTTCCGGGGCTGTTGGCTATCTTATCGGCGATCGCTATCTTTGAACCTTTGCAGTCAACACTTTATCAAATCGCCCGTCTTTTGGGCGAAGTTATACCCGATGACGTGCGGAAGTTGATTGGTGGCTTAATCAAAGAAATTCTGTTAACTCGCAGTAAAGGGCTGTTTTCTGTGAGCTTTCTTGGGGCGATTTGGGCATTTTCTGGAGTAATGAGCGCGGCGATGGCTGCACTCGATCGCATCCATGAAACCCCGATCGATCGAACTAGACCATTTTGGAAAGCCAAACTTATTTCTCTGGCGCTCAGTATCGGTACAATTGTGCTGTTAATTCTAGCATCGGGAGTAGTATTTGTCAGCGACTTAATTGTACAAGCTATTGCCCGCCAGAGTTGCCTGCTGGAGTCCGTCGCCAATTGCGATTTAAAAGATGTCCAAAATTGCTTGCTCCTCGCCGGCAATTGCCCTTTAGAGTCGCAACTGTTAGGTGCTTGGCGGCTGTGGAGGTGGCCGATTTCTTTGGGAATTGTATCTCTGGCTTTTGCATTTATTTACCGCTACGGGCCTAGCCGCCGTCAACCAGATATTCCTATTGTATCAGGAGCTGTTTTTGCTGCTATTTTGTGGGCGCTATTTTCAGCTTTATTTCGGTTTTATGTTTTGCATTTGGGCAATTACACTTGGACTTACGGCACAATCGGAAGTTTTATTGTGTTGCTGCTGTGGCTGGATATTTCTTCTTTGGTAATGCTGATAGGCGCTCAGTTGAATGTGACGGTGGGAAAGGCTATAAAACAATCAAAATTAAAATAATTTGTTAATTTTGAATTGTTAATAGTTATTTGCCGGATGCTGGCTTACCTACGGAGTAAAGTGCTGAGGATGCCCGCAACAAAAGACAGAAAAATCAGTATCCAAATGACACCACCGGGAATGAATGTCAAGAGGCCAACACCTCTGAGAATCCAAACTAGGAGGGTGAGGCCCAGGATAGTCAAAAAGATGCGGGTAGATAGTCGCATTTGAAATCTAGGAGAATTAGTCATGTTTAATGTTAAAGTTTTGTCTGGATCAATGATAGCTGCTTTGCTGGCGCTCGGCAGTTATCTCACTTTAATTTCGGTTCCTGGTTCCGCTGTTAAGCCTGGGGCTACAAATGTCCTCGGAGAAGTGGCAAATGCTGCTCAAAAAACGCCTGCTGCAAGTTTAACAATTTCCGATCGCACAATTGGAGCGGCGAAGGTGGGGATGACTTTCGGAGGATTGAAAAAGGCTCTGGGTTCGACGGCGCAGTTTAAGGTAGAGTCTCCTTTTATGGTAGACTTTGATGCTGTGGCCGTCAGGCAGTCGGGAAAAGTGCTATATCGGATTATCTACGCTGCCGGTACAAAGCTGAAAGATTCGGATGTCATTGAACTTTTGATGACTGAGAATTCTAATTATAAAACGGTTCAGGGTGTCGGGCCGGGAATGACTCTGAAACAAGCTGAGGCAATTTACGGTAAGGCTACTTTATCTTATAACGTGGATAATGAAATGAGAGAAGGGGTTGTATTTGCCAAGCAACCCACTAGAAACATTATGTTTGTCCCCCAGGCTAAAGGGAAACAATTTGCGGGAGTTTATGGCGCTGGTCAAGGGGGATTTTATCAGACTAATAAGTATCAGCCGAATGCTGTAATTAAGTCTGTGATGGTCCGGAAGTAAGGCAGTAAAACGAATGGCTTCACGGGGACGAGTTACCGCATACTTGCCAGAAGAGATTCAAAAAGCTCTCGAAGAATGGGCAGAAGAAGACAGCAGATCCGTTAGCAGTTTGGCAACGTACCTGCTGACGAAATCTGTTCGAGAACGCCAAGAACAAAAAAAAGATAAATCAGAAAGCGATCGCCCGCAATCCCATCCGCGTCCATCCGTCTCCATCCGCCTACATCTGCGGTAAAAAAAAGAACCACCCCCTCAAAAAAATAAGGTGGGCCGCAGCCCACCCTACCCAAATTATTTCGCAGTTACCAACTGTGCCGGCAGCCGCTTAAACGCCAACCTTTCATTCTCGATATCCACAAAAATGGTATCGCCGTCTGCAAAATCTCCCCGCAAAATACCTTTCGCCATTTGCGTTTCCAACTCGCGCTGAATGCCCCGCTTCAAAGGCCGCGCACCGTAAACCGGATCGTAACCAATTTCTGCTAAGAAGTCGATCGCAGATTCCGACAATTTCAGAGACATTTTGCGATCGGCCAACCGTTTTTCCAAGCGTTTAACTTGCAACAGCACAATCTGCCGCAGTTCCGTCTTACTCAAACCGTGGAAGATAATCATCTCATCAATCCGGTTCAAGAATTCTGGGCGGAAAGTTCCCCGCATCGCTTCCATCACCCGACTCCGCATTTGTTCGTTATCTCCCGCCACATCTAAGATGTATTGAGAGCCGACATTCGATGTCATAATAATCACAGAATTCTTAAAGTCTACTGTGTGACCTTGAGCATCGGTAACGCGGCCGTCATCCAGAATTTGCAGCATGATGTTGAAGACATCCGGGTGCGCTTTCTCGATTTCATCGAATAGAATCACGGAGTAAGGACGGCGGCGCACAGCCTCCGTTAATTGTCCGCCTTCATCGTAGCCAACGTATCCCGGAGGCGCACCAATTAATCGCGAAACTGCGTGTTTTTCCATGTATTCCGACATATCAATTCGCACGATAGCTTCTTCCGTGTCGAACAGATAAGCCGCTAATGCTTTAGCTAACTCAGTTTTACCAACACCCGTGGGGCCGAGGAAGATAAAACTCGCAACCGGACGATTTGGATCGGCTAAACCTGCGCGCGATCGCTGAATTGCATCTGCAACCGCAGTCACTGCTTCATCCTGTCCAATTACCCGCTTGTGCAGTTCATCTTCCAAGTGCAGAAGTTTCTGCATTTCCGATTCAACTAACTTGCTGATGGGAATTCCCGTCCACTTGGAAATAATCTCGGCAATGTCAGCTTCGGTGACTTCTTCCCGCAGCAGAGTTTTACCTGTGGTTTGAGTTGCTGAAAGTTGAGCTTCTGCTTCTTGCAATTGTTTTTGCAATTCAGTTAACTTGCTATATTTCAACTCAGCAGCGCGGTTCAGGTCATATTTTAATTCAGCTTGCTGAATTTCAATATTCACCTTATCAATCTGTTCTTTAATCTTTTGAATGCTGCCGATGACACCTTTTTCCGATTGCCACTGAGCATTCAAAGCGCTTTGCTGTTCCTTGAGGTTGGCTAAGTCTTTTTCCAGTCTTTCCAATCGTTCGATCGAAGCAGCATTACTTTCTTTTTGCAGCGACAGTCTTTCCATTTCTAGCTGCAAAATCCTGCGGTCGATTTCGTCTAGTTCTTCCGGTTTGGAGGTAATCTCCATTTTAAGTTTAGCCGCTGCTTCGTCCACTAAGTCAATGGCTTTGTCTGGAAGGAAGCGATCGCTAATATATCGAGTAGACAAAGTAGCCGCCGCAACTAAGGCGCTGTCAGAAATTTTAACGCCGTGGTGAACTTCGTAGCGTTCTTTCAAGCCGCGCAAAATCGAGACAGTATCTTCAACTGTCGGTTGGTCAACATAAACTTGTTGAAAACGGCGTTCTAGGGCCGCATCTTTTTCGAGGTACTTGCGGTATTCGTCGAGAGTTGTAGCACCGATACAGCGCAACTCTCCCCTCGCTAACATGGGTTTAAGTAAGTTGCCGGCATCCATCGAGCCTTGAGTTGCGCCAGCACCGACAACGGTGTGAATTTCATCGATAAATAAGATGACTTTGCCGTTGCTGTCAGTAACTTCTTTGAGCACCGCTTTCAAGCGTTCTTCAAATTCTCCCCGGAATTTTGCACCTGCAATTAAAGCGCCCATATCTAGGCTAATTAATTGTCGGTCTTTGAGAGATTGCGGCACATCTCCGGTGATAATTCGCTGGGCGAGTCCTTCGGCGATCGCAGTTTTGCCGACTCCCGGCTCCCCAATCAATACCGGATTATTTTTGGTGCGACGGCTCAAAATTTGAATCGTGCGGCGGATTTCGTCATCCCGTCCGATTACCGGATCGAGTTTGCCTTGACGCGCGGCTTCTGTCAAATCTCGGCCGTATTTTTCCAGCGCTTCGTATTTGCCTTCTGGATTTTGATCGGTCACTTTGTTCTTCCCTCGGACTTGGGTAATGATATCTTTGAGCTTGGCTTCATCTAGTTTAAATTCTTGCAGCAGATTTTTGCCGAAACGATCGTCCTTAACGTAACCGAGTATCAAATGCTCGATCGAAATAAATTCATCGCCGTACTCTTTGCGATAAGTTTCGGCGCGATCGAGCAAAGTGTCAAGAGAACGACCTAAATAAACGTTGCCACCGCTTCCAGTAATTTTCGGCTGACGACTGATAAACTCATCAGTGCGATCGCGCAATTTTGCTACAGAAACTCCAGCTTTGTTAAATAAGCTGCTAGCCAGTCCCGATTCTTGTTCCAGCAAAGCTTTCATCAAATGTTCGCTTTCTAGCTGCTGCTGCTGACCTGCTTTGACGATTTCGGGGGTGCGGGCGAGGGCTTCCCAGGCTTTTTCGGTAAATTGGTTTGGATTATTTGGTTGCATAAATTTTAATTCCCTGCATTAAAAATGATCACTGCTGTAGAGGCAATTGCTCGATCGCCCGTACAATTGTCATTGTAGGGAGTTGCGGAGGGGGGGCGGATCGGTGTTCCCCTATCTTGAGATAGGTATTTCCGTCCTGTGTAGCAGTTTCTCGCAAGGAAAAGCAAACTGTCGCGCCTAAAAGTTGGACTCTTGGATAAGAGCCACTCTCACATTAAAAATGCTTTCTAGTGCCACTTGAAAAAACGGCACATTCTTAAACAGTTTCCTGCTGCGGAAAATGGAGAAACACTCATGTAAATAGGAGAGAGGACTGGAGAAGCGTCACAGTCCTATAGCTAAACCCAAAGCGTTATTGTTTTACTCATCAATAACAGCCGCTATAACTCTCACACCTGGAAAATATAGCTATGAAAATTTTACCTTTAATTTCGTTAGGTATTATAGCAAGTGCCGCGATCGCAGTAGCCCCTGAAGCTTTTGCAAATACCTGGCGTGCCGCACACCGGATGTCTGGTTTTTCCGCCGACAGCAATTACTACTTGTATCTAGAAAGTTCCAGAGATACAGGAGCGGGAATTCCCAAAGCAGAATTGCAAATTGTCCAAGTTGCTGCAAATTCCTGCATCAAAAATGGGTGTATCGAAACTAAATATGGCGAACCAGACTCCAATAAAAGCACTAAAATGGCAGAAGATGACTTGCTTAAAAAAAGTTGGAATAGCAGGCAAACTTTGAAGTTAACTCCTCCCAAAGCTGGAACTAAACTGAACATTATTTCTCGTACTCCCGGAGCCAATGGAAGCGAGACAGTCGCCGTCAAAGTCAATACAGCAAAGCCTTTACAAATTCGCCTGGAACAGCGACAAAAAAATGCTTCGGCTGGTAGAGAAAGCGCGGCAATGCGTCTTGTAATTAATCATAACGGTCGGCAGCGTGTCCTCGGAACGCTGAACAATTTTCAAGATTGGGTGTTCTCTTATTCAATCCGAGAAGTTCGTTTGTCTCCGAACGGGCGCAATGTCGTTGTCCTGGTGGACAAGACAGAACGGACTTTTGAAGGAGTCTTGAAAACTACTGTTGTACAAGGCTTTGTTCTTTAAGATTGCTATATTCCTAGGTTTTGACCTGGGAATTATCAAAACTTACAAGGATTGTTGGCCAATTTTAATCATGTTCCCTGAGCAAAAGTGATTTCACAAATGACCACTTTACTATCTCTAAACCGAGATGAAATCTTCAGAACCGATGAGATTGGGAGCAACACCTATCAAAGAAGCTAAAACTTCACCGCTGCTGGCTACTGTAATTAATGTGCCGTCAGTTCCCGGCAAAATAGATAGCTGTCGGAAGGTCAAGCCATTGATTAATTGCACGGTATCTTGAGACTTGACGAAATTAACGATTGTATCAACTCCCAATCCGACACCTAAAACAAAAACATCGTTGCCCCCACCGCCGACTAGAATATCGTTTCCTAAACCGCCGTTGAGGGTGTCAAAACCTTTGCCACCATTCAGGACATCGCTGCCGTCGCCCCCGACAAGCATATCGTTGCCTCGCAAACCCATAAGTACGTCATTACCTTCCACACCGTTGATGATATCGTTGCCGCTGGTGCCAGTCAGAATGTCGTTGTCGGGACTGCCGTTGATGCTGTTATCAGGAGGGTTATTGCCTGGAGTGCTGTCAGTGTCAGAAACAAAGACATCGAGGCGGCTATTGTAAGTAAAGTTAGTATCCCCCGGTACGAGGTTACTGGCCTCAGATGAAAACGCTACTCTCTGCCCATCTGCAGAGATGGAGGGCTCAAAAGACCCGCTGTTCCCCTGATTATCGGCTGAGTCAACTGAGACACGGGTGGTGGTATTTGTCAACAAGTCCCGCACGAAGATGTCGTGTCTATTGTTAGTATCCCCCGGCACGAGGTTGGAGGCAAGAGAATCAAACGCCACAAACCGCCCGTTGGCTGAGACGGAGGGGCTGAAGGAGTAATTGTTCGCCTGATTGCCTGCTGAGTCAACTGAGACACGGGTGGTCGTATTGGCTAGCGCGTCCCGCACGAAAATGTCAGGGTTATCGTTAGTATCCCCCGGCACGAGGTTGGTGGCATTAGAGGAAAATGCCACAAACCGCCCGTCGGCTGAGATGGAGGGTTCGCCGAACCCGTTATTCCCCTGATTACCTCCTGAGCCAACAGAAACGCGGGTGGTGGTATTCGTCAACAAATCCCGCACGAATATGTCAGGGTTATCGTTAGTATCCCCCGGCACGAGGTTGGTGGCATTAGAGGAAAATGCCACCAACCGCCCGTTGGCTGAGATGGAGGGATTGCCGGAATACTTGTTTCCCTGATTGCCGGCTGAGTCAACAGAGACGCGGGTGGTGGTATTGGCTAGCGTGTCCCGCACGAAGATGTCAGGGTTGTCGTTAGTATCCCCCGGCACGAGGTTGGTGGCAAAAGATAAAAATGCCACAAACCGCCCGTCGGCTGAGATGGAGGAGTCGACGGAAACGTCGTTCGCCTGATTGCCTGCTGAGTCAACTGAGACACGGGTGGTGGTATTGGCTAGTGTGTCGCGCACGAAGATATCGTTTTTATTGTTACTGTCCCCCGGCACGAGGTTGGTGGCATTAGAGGAAAATGCCACCAACCGCCCGTCGGCTGAGATGGAGGACCCGACGGAAAAGTCGTTCGCCTGATTGCCTGCTGAGTCAACTGAGACACGGGTGGTGGTATTGGCTAGCGTGTCGTGTACAAAGACATCATCACTAGCGTTAGTGTCCCCTGGCACGAGGTTGGATGCTGGAGATCTAAACGCCACAAACCGCCCGTCGGACGAAATGGAATGATAGGAGGATACCGATGGACTTTGATTGGCCTGATTGCCTGCTGAGTCAACTGAGACGCGAGTAATATTCATAAACCCTCATATTTCAATAGTCCGAACTGTTTTTATTTCGTAGTCTGAAACCCTCGATTTTCCGTTGGTAGCTCGATCGCCTTGGAGCCTTGAAACCGTTATTCTACGGTTCGTAATCAAAAATTGTCCAAAGTATTGATATTGAAGAGTACAACTTTGGAGACGGGTTTTGCGATCGCACGGCAATTGGGGCTATTTACACTTTATTCCCTAACAGCCTTGGCGGTTGCTATATCAATACATTTTAAAATTTCCCTCTTCCTTCGTCCCTCTTTCTTTTTCCTTCAACATCTGCCTCCTGACTATTGACGAATGATCAATAATTAATCCGTGTATCCGTGTCAAAATCCATATCTTGCCTGACTTCATGCCTGCATAACTACCCGTTCCGGGAGACTGACAATAAAAGTGGAACCCTTACCGTCCTCGCTTTCAACGCTAATTTCGCCCCCGAGAATTTGACATAAACGCTGGCTAATTGTCAATCCCAAACCCGTCCCTCCATACTTGCGGGTAGTCGAAGCATCAGCTTGGGTAAAAGGTTTAAATATCTGCTCTAATTGCTCGTCCGTCATGCCGATGCCGGTGTCGCTGACTCGAAACATTAAAACTTGAGAAGTGTAGTTTGAACCCGATTGAAAATCATTATTTTTATTTGGTTTCGTCGGTCGTGATTTTTCAATTTTCATTCTTTCGACGCCGATAGTAATGACGCCTTTTTCGGTAAATTTGGCAGCATTGCTGAGCAAATTGAGGAGAATTTGCCGTACTTTCGGTTGGTCGGCGTACATTGTGCCGAGTTCGCCTTTTGTTTTCAGTGCTAAAGCATTACCTTTTTTTTCTACTAGCGGTTGAGCAGTAGTCATCACTTCTTCAATCATCGTTGCCACGTCGAAGTTTTCCAAATAAAGGGTGACGTGACCTGCTTCTATTTTGGAAATATCGAGGATGTCGCTGATCATGTCGAGCAGGTGTTTGCCTGCGGTTTGAATTTTTTCTAAGTCGGGGAGAAAATCTTCGGAACCGGAATCTTGAGCATCTTCTTGCAGCATTTCGCTGTAGTTGATGATGGCATTGAGGGGGGTGCGGAGTTCGTGGCTCATGTTGGCGAGAAATGCACTTTTCGAGCGGTTAGCAGCTTCGGCTGCTACTTTTGCTTCGTGCAAGTCTTCTGTATATTCTGCTACGCGCTGAATGAGTTCGTTGAGCGAAATTGCCAGCATTCCCACTTCGTCAGAGGTAGTGACGGGTACTTGCAAATCAAAGTTTGATTCTTCGGTAACTCGCTGGGCGATGAGGGTGGTGGCTTCTAAGGGGCGGGCGATCGCCCGGCTGGTGTATGCTGCAAGTAGGGCTGCGATACCGGCGGATACTGCTAGAGAGCAAACTAGAATCAGAGTTCCAAGTTTTTCTGCTTCCTCGTAGGTTCTAAATGCCTCATCTGCTTTATCGCGAAAGTTGCCGGCCAGTTGGGCTGAATCTTCGGAAAACTGTTTGAGTTTCAAAGCAGTTTCGCCCGTCACAAAATTGTTCAAGTTCTGCCCCAAAGCCTGCTGCTGCTTCGGATTCAAAGCAGATAATTTCGCAGTAGCCAACAATTTTTGTACTTGTTGAAAGTATGATTCTACGGTTTTGCCGTTGACTTGAGCGAACTGTTGAAGCTGTTGGTAGTCTTTGGCAATCTCGGGATTCTTCGTCTGCGACGGGGTTTGCAGTTGTTCGAGGATGCCACTCATCTGAGCAACGCGAGTCAGGAATTCCGAGCGTTGGCGATCGAAAATTTGCGGTTTGGCCGTCAGACTCGCCAGCTCTTGCTGCTGAATTCTGACTTCCTGCACCGTGTTATTGAGGTTTGTCAGGATTTCCGCTTTATCTCGGTCGATCGCTAGTTTTTCTCTAACTTGCTGTTTGTGATAGGATTCTACTCCCCGTCCCGCCACAGCACCCAAAACGGCAATACCAATGACCAAGGCGTATCCGCAGCCGATTTTCTGCCTGATACCTAAGCGGCCCAACAGACTTTTCAACCCTATTTGAGGACGGTTATGCAGTTGATTTTTCAAAGCTAAGGTTAAAGACATGGGCAATGTACTCGTCACCTTTGAGAGGCACCATCTATATTCTAATTGATGCCTGCCGGAGGGTAAATAAAGTTCTGGCTTCGGACTAGGTTTCGGTAGTTGTAGGGTCTTTGCAGGGTTCCACAGCTCGATCGGCTTGACAGTTTGCAGCAGTTATGCGTAACAAATTATAGCAGAAGGAAGAAGGATCTTCGGCTGCATTCAGCTTTCTTCCCTTCAGCGATGCGAGCAGGCAAATCGCAGTTCCTGAGCGAAGTCAAAGGGTAGTGCAAGTCGCTCCGAGTAAAAAAAAGCAAGAAGGAAGAACCCGTCAAAGGCATGGTTTCAGTAATTAAGAACGTCCTCACCGTTTTGGTGGTTGCGAGATAAGTTGCGAGTTATAAGTTGCAAGTTATGAATTAGATTTCTGATTGAAAACTCTACTCTACTCGCAACCCACAACTCTATCGCTGTTCCCCTACTGGCAAAGTCGAAATTGTGCTATCTCAGCAGGAATTTTTGAAGCATTAGGTACGATCGCACTTGCTGGCACGAAGATTCCCATGCCATAACTGCAACCCTCTGCCGTCGTGCATTCCCCAGGCTTAGCAGTGATTTGATATTCGCCTTGGGATGGGGGAGTAAAAGAGATTGACGCCAGTTCGCCTGTTTTTTGACTCACAGCTATTTCCTGACCGCTTGCATCCTTGAGGGCTAGGTTTAAATCCTGGCAATTTCCGTCGCAAGTGGCAACAAAAACATACTCCACATTAGGATGCAACGTCGCTCTAAAAGGAGATGAAACTTGCTTGCGAACTTGGCCCAGCAACGGCACAAATACTAATTTTTGACCGTTGCTTTTCCGCTGGTCAACTTCTGTTTTCAAGCGACAAATAACCGTTTTTTGGTTGTCTGTCAGTTCTTGAGCAATCGCATTTCCTACAATTGCAGTACCGAGGATTAGGGCAAGGCCGGAAATAACCAGATGTTTGAAATTCATTGATGTCCCTTAAAGTTAATTTTGGGTGATTGCAATAGACCGCTTTTGTCAGCAGTCTATTAGTTTATCTGGAGCCTATCACATTTGTTGACTTTTCAGAAAAAACAGGTCGGAGAAAAGTGCGATCGAACTCATGTCGGGTTTTAGATGAATCTGGCGTCAGCTATCGCCGAAACTCCACAGATTGCAGACCGTAGGAGCAGAAGCTCGTCCTGATTGTATTGTACTAAATTAGGACGAGCGCCATCAGTATCTAGAAACCCGCTTTCTGGGCGGAGGCCTCGCAGCTCAACCTAAGATTTATAGTAGAGACCGGGTTTAACAAGACCTGAATCTGTCCAAGACTGTAAATCTCTGATACAGGTTCCCAGATTCTCTGTCAACAACATAATACAAATTTAAAAAAGTCTTGCTACCATCCTCAATCTTATACCCATTATTAAAAGTCAAAGCTAACCGTAAGGACACGGCAATGCCGTGTCGCTACTCAAAATCCCGCCGTTAAATCCCTTTTACAATCCATTGCCTAACTTCCTTCTTCCGATCATTTATCACTCTTCCGAAATTTCCACGCAGGAACAAACTTGGAATCTCCCCAAACGCCGCGGCGATTTTTCTTAGCTTCGGCTTCCGCTTGTTCCAGAACACTAGCACTGGGACAGTTTTTTAAGTAAGGACGGTAAACCATTGCTAATCCTTCGCGGGTCAAAACTTCTTGGGCAAATGTACCGTTTGGCAAACGAACTTCGCTAACTTTGCGGCCGTAGCGGTCAGTATCGGTGACGGTCAAGACAACGCGACCTCCCCCTTTTTTGACGAGCTGCTGCATTCTTTGGTGCGCTAAATTGCCCCACTTAAATTGATTTTTTAGTGCTGATGCTTTGCTATTTTTCTCAGCATTTGTGTGCGCGACTTCCGGTGCATCTACACAGGCAAAACGCACTTTGATATCTTTTCCCGCGCTATCGCTGGCGACAAGGGTGTCGCCGTCGCTGACTCGCTTGACAGCATAGTTGTTGGGCGCTAACTTTTGGGGGCACCCGAATAGTAGCAATAGCAGAGCAACTGCACTTAAGGTTTTTATTTTTGGGAAAAAGGGGATTTTTGTTTTGGTCATATTTCTCTGTTTTATTTAGTTTCCATCCAATTTTGCCCAGCGTGGATGTCAACTATCAGCGGTACGCTAAGTGGCAGAGCATTTTCCATCGCAGTTCTAATTTTCGGTTGCAATTCTTCCCATTCATCGGGAGGTACTTCAAATATTAATTCGTCGTGAACTTGCAACAGCAGCCGCGCCTGGTAGTTTTGCAAAATTTTGTGTACTTCAATCATGGCAAGTTTAATGATATCAGCACTAGAGCCTTGAATGGGAGCGTTGGCTGCGGCCCGCAAAGATTGGGCGTCATCTCTGCTGACAGATTTAAGTCTATCTGAGTGAATGTCTTGGGGATTGCGACCTTTTAAGTCCAGGAGGCTTTCGCTCTCGAATTTTAAATAGCGGCGGCGACCTAGAATTGTGGTAACGTATCCGAGGGCGATCGCCTCTTTTTTTACTTTCTCCAAATATTCAAAAACTTTACTGTAACGCTGGTTAAATCGTTCAATAAACTTTTTACCGTCGGCTGAAGTTTTGCCCATCGAACGACCAAACTTAATCGCCCCCATACCGTAAATTACCCCAAAATTAATCGTTTTGCCAAACCGTCTTTCGTCTGGCGTTACTTCCTCTTTTTCAAACAGCAGTTGAGCCGTTACAGTATGCACATCTCGGTTATTTTGATAAGCTTCTATTAACACAGGTTCTTGACTCAAGTGAGCCAAAATTCGCAGTTCAATTTGAGAATAGTCAGCCGACACCATCAGCCAACCTTCTTCTGGTAAAAAAGCTTTGCGAATTTGCCGTGAAAACTCGGTGCGGATGGGAATATTTTGTAAATTTGGATTGGAAGAAGAAAGCCTTCCCGTACCAGTTGCAGTTTGGTTGAAATCTGTATGCACTCGCCCGGTTTCTGCACGCACTAACTGGGGCAAAGCATCGACATAAGTTGATTTCAACTTGGATAATGTTCGGTGTTCTAATAAATCGTCTACAATCGGGTGGTCTCCTTGCAATTTATCCAATACAGCGGCGTCTGTAGAGTATCCCGTCTTCGTTTTGCGAGACTTTTTCTGAAACTCATCCGGGATTTTTTCTAACAATATCTCGCTGAGTTGTTTCGGCGAACCTAAATTAAACTTTCTCCCCGCTGCTTGATAAGTCTTTTCTTCTATTTCTTTTAAGCTCTTTTCTAGCTGTTGAGACAGTTCTTGCAGGTAAGCTGAATCAATGCGAATTCCGCAGTATTCCATTTCTGCTAAAACTGGCTCTAGGGGCTGTTCTACTTCCAGCAGCAACTTGTGCAAAGATTTATCGGGAAAGTTATGTTCATCAGCTTTATCTAATTCAGTTCTCAGTTTACCTACTAACTGAAATGTGGTGTGAACATCCATGCCGCAGTAGTCGGCTACTTCTCGAATGCTAATGTCAGCAATTGTTTTGTTTTTCGGCACTAATTCATTGTAAGTTTTGGCAACAATTTTTAAGTAGTGCCTTGACAATTCGCTGAGGCTGTGGCTAGTTTCGGGATTGAGTACGTAACTGGCTAGCATGGTGTCGAAGACGACTCCGGCTAGTTTTATTCCCTGACAGCGCAGGATCGATCGATCGAACTTAGCATTTTGCAGCGCCTTCGGATAATTCTCGCTTTCCAAAATCGGACGCAAAGCATTTAAAACTGGGGCTTTATCCAAGTTTTTGCCCGTTTTATGTCCCGTGGGAATGTAAGCAACATCCTCTTCGCCTGTTCCCCAACAGCAGCCAATTCCGACTAATTCGGCGTCTCGCGGTTCGATGGCGGTGGTTTCGGTATCCCATGCAACGGGTGAGGCTTTGTCGGTGTAGGTTTGCAGCAGTGCGACTAATTCGTTTAACTGTTCGGTTGTTTGAATTATTCGGGGTTTAATTGGCAGTTTGTTTTCCTGCTGGGCGGCTAGGGTTTCTGCGGGACTAAAAAACCACAACGCGTCGTCTTCTGAACTTTCAGAAGTTGCAGGTGACTTATCTATTGGGGGGTGGGCATCGGGTTCGCCCGCAGAAACAGGCAAGATGCCTGTTCCACTGTCCATTGAATTGATTGTGGGGTGGGCATCGGGTTCGCCTTTTGCCAATGGTTCTTCTACACCACCAAAACGCTTTTGAATTTGTTTAACTTTGCTTAAAAATGTCTTAAATTCTAATTTTTCCAGCATCTGGATCAAGGCTGCTTCATCAAAACCTTTGAGCTGGCAATTTTCTAAATCTACTTCTAAGGGCACGTCTTGGACAATGGTTGCCATGCGTTGAGAATGATAAGCAGCTTCTTTGCCTTCTTCTAGCTTTTTCTTAGTTGCTCCTTTAATCTCATCGATGGCTGCATAAATTCCGTCGAGGGAATTGTAACCTTCCAGCAATTGCAGGGCAGTTTTGTCCCCGATGCCTTTAACTCCGGGGATGTTGTCGGATTTGTCGCCGCAGAGGGCTTTGTAATCTACTACTTGTTCGGGCAAAATACCGAGTTTGGCTTTGACTTCTTCCGGGCCGTATTCTTGGGATTTGCCTTTGCCCGATCGCCTGAGTTCATCGGTACTCAAATATAATACGCTGATTTGTTTTTCAGTTTCTACTAATTGAAACAAATCTCGATCGCCCGTGAGGATTTTGACCTGATAACCGGCCGCGCTGGCTTTGTTTGCCAAAGTTCCCAAAACATCGTCTGCCTCAAAACCGGGAGCAGTTATGGCAGGTAAATTCAAATAGGTGAGCAATTCTTGCAGGTTTTTGATATCCGGCTTAAAATCTTCCGGTGTTTCAGCTCGACCGGCTTTGTAGGTGTCGTCTGCTTCGTGGCGAAATGTGGGTGTGGCGAGGTCAAAGGCGATCGCCATGTACTGGGGGTCGTGGGCCGCCATTACTTCCAGCAGCGACTTGAGAAAGCCAAAACAGACGCTGGTGGGAATGCCCGTCGTAGTTCGCAAGCCTCCGTCTCGACTTTTGGCAAAGGCGAAGTAGGAGCGGAAGGCCAGGGAGTGACCGTCAACTAAGATGAAGGTGGGTGCTTGATTTTCCGACACAGACACAGATCCCGATCGCACGAAAGTATTTTCTCATTGTAGCTATAGCAGAAGGATGTCTGATGTTTTGAAGTAGCTCATCTTTGCACCAATTCTTGTAATGCCAAAAAACAGTAGAGTATGGAGTAGATATCTGGGTAAGTCAGACCAACTGCAACGATTCTTGCTATTCTGCGTCGATTTTACTCGCTCGCCTAAAATATCTCAAAAGGTTTCTCTACAAGGTCTTTGGGATGATAAATTTTTAAAACCCCTGATTGCCCCCCTCTCCCCGAAAACAATCGCTCTCCTTCTAAGTCGTTTTCTGAACGGACTTGCGTAAACACGCAATATTATTTGCGCTTACTCCTCTATCAACCGGAATACTTGAAGGACAGAATAAAACTATCAACTTTACAAACAGGTCTGAATTATGAACAAGGTAATGGTTACACTCATCTCTATAGCTACCCTTGGGCTAGGCATTGCTGTTCCCCTCCAAGCCAATGCTCAGCCTATGAAGCAAACAACAAAAGTTGCGCTTGAATCCCAACATCGCCATGAATACCGCGTCCAGTATCACCGCCCCAATCAAAAAAAATGGATCAATGCTGGCACTTTCCGAGATCGTGTAGCTGCTAACAAAGAGGTTCAAAAACTAGAGCATAAAGGTTATAAAGCCAAAATTGTAACGCTGTAGGCTTACACAGTAGAATAGGGAGAGAAAAGGCGAGTGTTGCTCGCCTTTTCTCTCCCTCACGATTATCATTATCAGTAAAAGCACAGGTTATATAGCAAGTCTAAATAGTCGTGAAAACGAGTCTGCTGAAGAACTTATAAAATAGTTATGGCGGTAAAACTATGAGTTATCAAACACAACGCTTTCTGGTCATTGAGGATCACCCTGAAGTGGGTCAAAATAATTGTGATTTTTTGAGGATGATAGACCCTCAGTGTTCCTGCATTATTCAGGAAACCCCTGAAGAGGGGATTGAGAAACTCAAGCAAGAGAACATAGATTTAGTAGTAGTTGACTTACAATTTGGGACTTTGACAGGCGAGGAGTCAGCCAAGCCAGGTTTAGCGCTACTCAACCACATTTTTGAGCATCACCCTCTGTTAAATGTTCTCGTCTATACCAGCGAACCAAGCTATTTAAGGCAAGTCGTGAAGCAAATATTTGAACATCAAGGGGGATTTGCTGTCGTTAATAAAATGGAAAGACGGAATGCTTTTCTAGAAGGAGGTCGTAATGCTTTAACTGGACAGTGTAAGATTCCTCGTAATTTAATGAACGAAATGCCATTGACTGATAAGGATAGAACGGTATTGGACTTGTTATGCAACCAAGCCCTTACCGATCAGGCAATTGCAGATCGGATGCATATATCCCTCAAAACAGCTCAGAACTACGTCCAGAGTCTCAAAGCAAAACTGAATGTCGATCAGCTTGATGGTCAACTTACTAATACCAGAATCGCAGTTTGCATGGAGGCAATTAAACGTAGGTTAATCGGGTAGTTCTACCCTTCTTTGTTATCATATTATGGGGTGTCCATCGTCCATTCAAGTGTTACCTGCATCCCACCTCCTTCTAATGGAACCCTTTGCCAAGCCCCATTTGGTATCTCAGCGGCAATAGTTTTCATCAGTTTAGTGCCATATCCACCACTACGACGTTTTTTGTGAGGAATATCTAATAAGATAGGTGTTAGGCTAGTTCCATTATTCTCGATCGCTAATCGGCACTGACGATCTTTTTGAGTAAGCGAGACTGAAACTTGCGTTGCCGATCCGTTTGGAGGTTGGGCATGGCGAATCACATTAGCGATCGCTTCTCGAAAAAAGCGAAAGATATCTTCTCTCGAATCAATCCAAGCACTATCAGATTTGGGTTCTCGCAAGGGTTGTAGATGCTCTTTGACAGTCAAGGTTAATTCTCTTGAGTCAATCAGTTTTTGGAGCCATTGGTGTATCCCCCGATCCAGTCCAGATTGCAGCTCTGGTGTAATCTCTAGCTTTTCTGCAATTGTACGTGTGCTGCTGAGCTGATTGCGAAGCGCAAGCCCAACTGCTTCTAATCGATCTAAGATTGAGTTAATCATGGGAGATGGATGACTGAGGGCTAGAAGCTCAATACTATCCATTGCCAATTTGAGTTCTTGAAGTGGGCCATCATGAATGTCTGTTGCGACTCGATGGAGGAGTTTCCGCGATTGCAAAAGAACAGCCTGTCGCTCAGCTAA
>NZ_JAUBQR010000383.1:0-2884 GCF_036701385.1 Microcoleus sp. Pol12B4
CAGAAGGAAACCGCTGAACGCTTGGGTATCAGTGCGGTGACTGTTTCTCGGCGAGTTAAGAAGGGGCTGGATTTGCTCAAAGAGATTATGACTAAACAGCTTTAGTTATTAGTCATTAGTCATCGATCGGCATTAGTTATACCTATTATGAAAAGTAGTGCTACATATAAATTATCAGCTACCGTCTGTAGGGAAACGGCACTGCCGTGTCCGGCCGGTGGTGAGAGCGAATGAACGATAATTTATATAAGAGAATTACTGTAGCAATACTTTTAAAAATTGGTATTAGTCAACAGTCAATAGTCAGCAGCGATCGGTAATTAGTCAGTTGCTACCAAGAACAAATTACTAATTACTAATTACTAATGACTACTAACTACTTTTTAGAGGCTGCGAACAAATTTATCTAGCCTTTCTACGGCTTTTTTAATTGTGCCTAAATCGGTGGCGTAAGACAAGCGAATGTGGTCGTCTGCACCAAAAGCAATCCCCGGAATAACTGCTACTTGCTGCTGTTCTAAGAAAGCGTCGCAAAATTCCAGAGAATTCATTCCAGTCTTGCTGATGTTGACAAACATATAGAAAGCACCGTCTGGTTTAATACAGC
Organism: Microcoleus sp. Pol12B4; assembly: GCF_036701385.1. Taxonomy (NCBI): domain Bacteria; kingdom Bacillati; phylum Cyanobacteriota; class Cyanophyceae; order Oscillatoriales; family Microcoleaceae; genus Microcoleus; species Microcoleus sp. Pol12B4. Next base: position 608 of record NZ_JAUBQR010000383.1, read on the forward strand.
TAATTCCAGGGACAGCATCGAGTAATTCAAATATTACCTGCCGCCTTTCGGCAAAAGCTTGACGCATTTTTTCGACAGATTCTTGGCTGCTTTCCAAAGCTGCGATCGCCCCGTACTGTGCAAAGGTACACACGTTTGAGGTACTGTGGCCTTGAATGGTACTGGTGGCTTTAATTAATTCGATCGGCCCGGCCAAATAACCGATTCGCCAGCCTGTCATCGAGTAAGCTTTAGCAAAACCGCTGCTGATCAGGGTGCGATCGAAGATTTCTTTGCCTAGGGAACCGATGCTGACGTGTTGGGCGCCGTCATATATAATTTTTTCGTAAATCTCATCAGCAACGACTAAAATATCTCGATCGACTATCACCTCAGCCAAGGCTTTGATTTCCGCCAGAGTATACACCATTCCCGTCGGGTTAGAAGGCGAATTCAGTACAAATAACTTGGTTTTGGGAGTAATCGCTCCACTCAGTTGTTCCGGTGTAATTTTATATCCTGTAGAAGCATCAGTCTGTACAATTACTGGCTTGCCGCTAGCGAGTTTCACCATTTCAGGGTAGCTTAGCCAGTAGGGAGCCGGAATAATTACTTCCTCTCCCGGCTCGATCAGAGCCATCATCAGATTGTAGAGGGAATGCTTGCCGCCGTTGGTGACAATGATATTTTCTGGTTGATAGTTGAGATTGTTGTCGGATTGGAGTTTGCGCGCGATCGCAGCTTTTAACTGCGGTTCCCCAGCCACAGGGCCGTACTTAGTCTTCCCCTCGTCTAAAGCTTGTTTTGCTGCTGCTTTAACGTGTTCGGGGGTATCAAAGTCGGGTTCTCCCGTACTCAAACTACAGACATCAATCCCTTCGGCCTTCATGGCTTTAGCCTTAGCTGCGATCGCCAAGGTTATAGAAGGAGAAACCTCACCCACTCGTGCTGCCAACTTAATCATTGGATTTTAGATATTAGATTTTTGACTTTAGATCATAGGGTGACAAATGTTGATATTCAACCCTCTTGTTAGGGAATTATGACATTTGTTTACATAGTACGTAAAGGATTAAGCAATTAAAGAATAAAAATTAAAGAAGCTCTTAGTTTTAATTTTTATTTTTAAATTTTTAAATTTTGACGTTATTATTATAGCATTTTTGATGTCTCGTTACCCTCAACGCCGATCTGCAAGCTTATGGATCTCAAATCTCTGATTCGCGACATTCCTGATTTCCCCAAGCCGGGAATTCTGTTTCGAGACATTACAACTTTGTTGCGCGACCCGCAAGGACTCAGCTACACCATTGACAGCTTAGCGGAAAAATGCTCTGCAATGTCTGTTGACTATGTGGTGGGCATGGAATCGCGGGGCTTTATATTTGGCGCGCCGTTGGCTTATAAAATGGGAATAGGCTTTATTCCTGTCCGCAAACCAGGGAAACTGCCAGGTGCGGTTCATTTTGCTGAGTATGAGTTGGAGTATGGTGTCGATAGACTGGAGATGCACCGAGATGCGATGACATCCGGTAGCCGGGTGCTGATTGTGGACGATTTAATCGCCACTGGCGGAACAGCGGCGGCGACAGCTAAATTGTTGGAGCAAGCTGGCTGCGAGCTTGTCGGTTTTGCTTTTATCATTGAATTACAGGCTTTGGGCGGCAGGCAGAAATTGCCTGATGTGCCGATCGTCACGCTAGTGGAGTATTAGTCAGTTAAGTGTTGGCTGTTAACTGTTGACTGTTGGCAGTTAACAGTTGACTGCTGAATAAAGACTACTGACACATAATATCGTTGCCGTTGGCATCGTAATAATAATTTTCGGAGTGCAGTGCGAGCGTTCCACTCAGTTTCGAGAGTATAATTCCGATGGAACCCCATTGGATCTAACAATTAACTAATGATACCAGTTCTAAAAAAGAATGCAAATGTAAGCCTGTATTCCCAACCCTGGCATTTATGAGCGATTCACAATTACTCAATCTAAAATCTAAAATCTAAAATCTAAAATCGTATGACTTCTCTTAAATTGAATCAAAATTCGCGAGGGTTGAGTTCTCTGTTTGGCGGCGAGACAAAAACTTATGTTTTCAAGCGACTGTTGCAGGCACTTTTAACCCTATTTTTGGCATCGGCTCTTTGTTTTGCAATTATTGAGCTAGCACCGGGAAATTACTTGGATACTTTGAGCCAAAATCCCAAGATTTCGCCGGAGACTCTCAAGCAACTCGAACAGCAGTTCGGCTTAGATAAACCAGCGATTGTGCAGTATTGGCTGTGGCTGCAACAAATTGT
>NZ_JAUBQR010000384.1:0-2880 GCF_036701385.1 Microcoleus sp. Pol12B4
AAAGATGCCTTTGTCCGCAATATTCTGGATACTCGGACAGCGCCGCTAGGATACGATCCAGTTGGTTTGGAAGGTTCGGGGATTGACGCTAGACTGATTCAGGGAGAGTATTTAGGAGTGCATACCTACGGCTGGAATGAGTTTGAAGTTGCTCCTGAGAGTCAGCAGTTGCGGGTAATAACTTATGGTATTGAACCTTACACGCAGTCTCAACTTGATGCTAATCCCAATGCGATTATCAATCAAAAGCCGTTTATTGTCAGTGAGTTTGTTGTTAATCCTAAGTGATGAAATAGACTTGTTGCAAAAATATCCAGGCGATTGAAATCGCAGTAACAAAAACTAAGTCCGCCTACGCGGACTTTCAAATCATAATTATGGTGATTTGTGTCATAATTTTCTACCTATAATTTTCGGAACTGTAAAGTTTTATGGTTGAGCTTGTGGTTTCCAGGGTTCCCACTGACAGATAGACTCTGGTTTGAGAGGGCAAGTTTTGGGAGCGATCGGATTTCCGCTGAGCCTAATTTCAGTCAGGTTAGTCAAGGATTGTAGCGGTTTGATGTCGCTGATTTTATTTTTTTCGAGGGAGAGCAAAGTCAGGTTAGTCAAGGATTGTAGCGGTTTGATATCGCTGATTTTATTGTTGGAGAGAAAGAGATCGGTCAGGTTAGTCAAGGATTGCAACGGTTTGATGTCCTGGATTTGATTGCTCATGAGGACGAGCCCAGTCAGGTTAGTCAAGGATTCTAGCGGTTTGATATCACTGATTTGATTGTTGGGGAGGAAGAGCAAAGTTAATTTAGTCAAAGATTCTAGCGGTTTGATGTCGCTGATTTTATTGTTCTTGAGGGTGAGTAGAGTCAAGTTAGTCAAGGATTCTAGCGGTTTGATGTCGCTAATTTGATTGTTGATGAGCCAGAGCGAAGTCAGTTTAGTCAAGGATTCTAGCGGTTTGATGTCGCTAATTTGATTGTTGTGGAGGTAGAGCGATGTCAAGTTAGTCAAGGATTCTAGCGGTTTGATGTCGCTGATTTTATTGCTGCCGAGTTTGATCTCAGTCAGGTTAGTCAAGGATTTTAGCGGTTTGATGTCGCTGATTTTATTGTTGTCGAGCCAGAGCCAAGTCAGTTTAGTCAAGGATTCTAGCGGTTTAATGTCGCTAATTTGATTGTTGGAGATGAGGAGATGAGTCAGGTTAGTCAAGGATTCTAGCGGTTTGATGTCCTTGATTTGATTGCTCATGAGCTGGAGATGAGTCAGGTTAGTCAAGGATTCTAGCGGTTTGATGTCCTTGATTTTATTGTTGTCGAGGTAGAGCTTTGTCAGGTTAGTCAAGGATTGCAACGGTTTGATGTCCAGGGTTTTATTGTTGCTGAGTCCGAGCTGTGTTAGGTTAGTCAAGGATTGCAACGGTTTGATGTCGCTGATTCGAGTGTTGTGGAGTCCGAGCTGTGTTAGGTTAGTCAAGGATTGCAACGGTTTGATGTCCTTGATTTTATTGTTGCCGAGGTAGAGCTGTGTCAGGTTAGTCAAGGATTCTAGCGGTTTGATGTCATTGATTTCATTGTCGCTGAGGTAGAGCTTTGTCAGGTTAGTCAAGGATTCTAGCGGTTTGATGTCGTTGATTTTCTTGTCGTTGAGGTAGAGTTCCTCGATACTCGAAAGTTTTTGATAGGCTACATCGCACTCTCTAGTCTCTGCTACCTTCAACAGCAGCTCAACAGTATGTTTAGCTTCAGGACTCAAAGAAGCTTGAGCGCGACACCAATCAGCAAATGTTCGTCCACTTTTTCCCGCTTGCGTTTCCGAGACTAACGCGGAAGGTCTATTTCCACATGATGCCAGACCGATCGCACAACAAGTAACTACTATCAATTTTTGTAAATTCATCTGTTTCTGTGCCACTATAAGTTTCATAATCTTTTACCTTTAGTTTTCCCAAATTTATACAAAAAAGACACGGCAATACCGTGTCCCTGCGAAACATCTTTTAAAAACTCTCTTAATCACCTCACTGAGCAACTTATACTAATTTTTAGGTGCGTCATTTTGCATACTATACTGTGCCGATCGAGGCTATTTCCACGCTCCGCACCCACTCAACTAATTAATATCAACTCCCACCAAATCTGCCACAACTTTCTCCAATCCAGCTATCACCTTCGCCGTCCGTTCCCAGTCAACCTTATCGGGTGTATCTTGCGCCGTGTGATAGTAAGGATAGCGATAGGGAGCAGTATCTGTCACCATCAGCCCTGGATAACCATGTTGCCAAAAAGACCATTGATCAGACCAACCAACACCAGGAATGCCACCCGGAATTGCTGCACCTTCCGAGGGAAATTCAGCATGGCGGCGGAAAGATGCGATCGCCTCTCTAACCAGTTTACTTGAGGATGTATTGCCAATAAATCCGATAAAATTCCCCGACGTAGGATAAAAAAGGTTTAATGGGGGTGGATATTTCTGACTGTTTTTGGCATCTGAGTAATAACCAATTGTTTCTAAACTGAGCATCGAAACAATTTTTTCATTACGCTCTCTGCATCTTTTGGCATAAACCAAACTCCCCATATCAGCAGTCCAGAAAAAAGGCGGTTCCTCATTCACAAACTCAACAAAACGCACAGTTTTTTCAGGCTTTTTACCTGCAAACATTCTCGCTAAAGCCAGCACTCCCGCCGCCCCAGTTGCGTTATCATTTGCCCCTGGACTCCCCACCACAGAATCATAATGCGCCCCAATTACAACTATTTCATCTGCCTTTCCCCCCCTGGAATCTCCACTTCTATGTTATAATAAAATTTGTAATTGCTCAACTAGGGGAAAAAAGGGAGCCATCAGTAGAGAGAGCTTGTTGAATAGATTGATAAGCAG